>NZ_JAWRYM010000207.1:0-349 GCF_046534555.1 Bacillus sp. SIMBA_074
CTGGTTCATTTCATATTGCGTCTTTTGTTTCACCGGCACGAGGAGCCCCAAATCAATATAGTAACGAACGGTATCAATCGAGACATCAAACTGCTTCGCAAACGCTCCTATTTTCATGCGGGTATCCTCCATCTGTCATCTCACTCAAAAAACTGGAGCTAACTCTATGTTTTTGAAAAAAAGCACGTGAATCGTCTATTGACCTCAAGTTACCTCTACTGTTTACACTAAAGCACATCAAGGACAGAAAAGTGAAAATAATATTACTTGTCAAAATATTCCATTTGGTTTTCTTCAGCACAGGAGGCTTAACTATGCAAACGATTGTATCACAGGATTTAACGAATTG
>NZ_JAWRYM010000208.1:0-348 GCF_046534555.1 Bacillus sp. SIMBA_074
GCACAAGCCCAAGCATCCCTATACCCAGGCCTTGCTAGCAGCAGTACCCTCTCCCGATCCAGATGAGGAGCCGGAGGAGGTTCGCATAAAAAATCATGTGCCCAGCCCGATTAACATGCCCAGAGGCTGTCATTTCCAGGACAGATGCCCCTATACCGAGGCTATCTGCCGGGAGAAGACACCTGAGCTGCGACAAGCCGATACCGGTCAAATCGTTGCTTGCCACATGGTTACACCTTATTTGGAAAGAAAGGCAGACAGAGAGGAGCATGTGATATGAAGATCATGTATGTCGTGCCAGGCCCGATGGATCAAGCGGAAGCCACTCGCAGAGGCGAAATGTTAAAG
>NZ_JAWRYM010000209.1:0-348 GCF_046534555.1 Bacillus sp. SIMBA_074
GCGCAAGGTGATGTCTTCAAAGGTCCGGGCCGGCATTCTCGGAGCACCCGGGGCTCGCTGGCAGGGTCAGGATCGGGCGTGTTTCGGTTCAAATGATGAAGAGGCTGTAGGCGTCTTCGATCAAGCTGTCCACGGCCTCCACAGGCAGAGTCCCTGCTGCGGCGAATGCGGCCACGCCTTGCATGGTCGCGATGATCAGCGGCTTCAGGCGCTCGGGTTCGAGACGGCGAAGGCTTCTTCGCTCCAAGCCCTCCTCGACGAGGGACCCGAAGGCGTCGTACAGCACACTCCTCGCCTCTTGGAGCGCTGCGGAGCCCACGCCCTTCCCGCTCGTGAACATGACGTCCA
>NZ_JAWRYM010000210.1:0-347 GCF_046534555.1 Bacillus sp. SIMBA_074
CTGGCTTTTCAATTCCAATTAGTAAACGACCTAAGGTGGATTTCCCGCTCCCACTTTCTCCGATAATACCGAGACATTCGCCACTTCCACATTCAAAACTAATATTTTTCAAAATCTTTTGTCTTTTGTTTGAAATGAGTCCACCACTTTTATAAGACTTCTCCACACTATCAACCTTTAGCAATTTTAAGCTCTCCCCATTATTTTCTTAAAATGATTACTCAACGCTAGTCTAGTAGATACTAAATATTTGGTATAGTCATGTTCCGGTTCTGAAAATATAGTTTTTGATTTTTCTCTTTCAATAATTTCTCCATCCTTCATGACCATAACTTCATCAGCAATTG
>NZ_JAWRYM010000211.1:0-347 GCF_046534555.1 Bacillus sp. SIMBA_074
TGGCTGGATGCTCTTCTTCTACTGGTGGAAACAGCGACTCTAAGGATAAAGTGACTCTGGATATTTTTCAATTCAAGGTAGAATTCAAGTCGCAATTCGAGGCATTGGTGAAACAATATGAAAAAGAAAATCCAGATGTGAAGATCAAGATATCGACAGTTGGCGGTGGAAATGATTATAAATCAGCCATTACGGCAAAGTTCGCTTCAGGTGAGGAGCCAGCGGTTTTTAACATTGGCGGACCGGTAGATGTCAAACAATATAAAGATAGATTATTAGATTTAAAGGACACGAAGGCAGCGGCAGCAGCACTTGATGGCACTTTGGATGGCGTGGAAGAGGACGGG
>NZ_JAWRYM010000037.1:0-51342 GCF_046534555.1 Bacillus sp. SIMBA_074
TTGGATTTTTAATAGACAAAAGGAAACTTACGAGAATGCAATATTTGAAGCGCCTACTGTATCACATAAACAAAGAATACACACCACACAAAAACCAGTATGCATTATAGAAAGCTTACTTAAAATACATAGTAATGAAGGTGATACGGTATTGGATTGTTTTATGGGTTCAGGCACAACAGCAATAGCTTGTATGAATACAAATAGAAACTTTATAGGATTTGAATTAGACGAAGATTATTGGAGATTAGCTAATGAACGAATAGAACAACATAAAATGATTAAGCATCCATAACGGGTGCTTTTTTCTTTGTTATATAGAAATTACACATTAAACATTTATGCGGTGGCGGAAGAGGTAGACGAACACATGTAACAGTGTGGAGTGCGGTGTCACCACTCTGACGATGAACCTTGTTAACAGGTTTAATAAACTGACACTATAATCATTGTTATGTAAGGTGCAAATCCTTACCCGCATATTAGAACAAAATGGACACCTTAAAAGGAAAGGATGATGAATTATGGACGAACAGAAGAAATTAAGAAATACATTAGACATTGAAGTTAATGTAGATACTGATGAAGCACATGAAAAGATTAAAGAGTTGACCGAAGCAACTAATGAGTGTGTTGAAGCGTTTGAGCGTTTAGAAAAGAAATTAGAGAAATTTACTTCTTCTCATGTGCAAATTGATGGTAAGAATTTAATTAATGATGATGTAATTAAAGTTGCAAAAAGAAATTTAGGTATCGAAGATTATAAATATTAATGATTAAACCAATAGCAATTATCGTAGGCGCTGCCGTTATCTTGGTGGCGTCTTGTTTGTTGTTAAGGAGGAGATGAGAAGATGTTTAAAGGACTAGGAGCAGTATTTACATTAGCTATATTAGGGATACTGATTATCTCGTTTGGAATATGGTCAGGTACATGGTTAGGGTTAGCGTGGATTATTAGCTTTGTATTTAAGTTGGATGTAAGTTATATGACAGTGTTTACTGTAAGTTCGGTTGTATGGTTATTAGCTGTTATTGTGAAAAGCCTATTCGCTTATTTAGGTAAGAAAGCAGCAGAACGTTTTTGGGATTGATTGTTGTTAAAGGATGATAAGGGGTGAGGGTAAGTGCATGGATTAGGTGAAATCATTTTAGAGTCTTTATTAAAAATCCTCGGATTTGGATTTGTTACATTCCTAATTGGATTAGGTGTAGGATGGCTCATATGGGGCTAACAAAACAAACGAACACAACGAACGAAAGTAGAGGAGGAAATAACATGAGGTATACAACTGTTCTTGAAGAAGGTTTAAGCTTCGGTGACGCTATGAACGCGTTAATGAAAGGAAAGAAAGTAACTCGTGCTGTTTGGGGCGGTTTTTGGTGTAAGCAAGCTCTATTAGGTAAACAAGATACAAAACTACCTGAGTGGAGTGGACAATTCATTGTAGCTGCATTAAAAGAAGGTGGATACGCACCTGCTCAACCGTATCAAGCTGATATGTTTGCGAATGATTGGATGGTGGTTGGATAATGACATTTATAAGAGCGATATTAGCACTGACTAGTGGAAAAATAGTAAGGCGTAAAGGATGGAATGAAAAAGATGTGTATCTTTACCTTATAAAAGGTAGTCAGTTATCGACGGGATTAAAGTATGGATTTGGGGAGTATGTTGGAGAACCTAGATTTGTTGATACTATCGCAATGAAAACAGAAGAAAATACAATTGTTGTCGGTTGGCTAGCTTCACAAACTGATATGTTAGCTAATGATTGGGTAGAACTGTAAAACTGAACAAAAATAGAGGTAGTTAATCTAATTTAAATTACTTTTAAAATTCATTTTCGTTGTTTTGAAAGTAATTTATAACCATAGAAAATGGGAGATTTTCTACATTTATTGCACGTTTTCTATAACAATGCATTCTAATTTAATTAGTAAACAACATGAAGTTACAATTAATTAGGAGTAGCGAATCCGCTGCTTTTTTATTTTGGAGGAGGATGAAGGATGGAAGATATAGTTGTTATAAATCATAGGCTTGAAGTCTTAGAAACAACAGCACAACAAATGTATGTGGAGAAAATGGTCATACAAGGAGCAATTAACAGTTTGAATGAAACCGTAGATGGGTTAAAAAAATATGTTAGCCACTTAGAACACAAGTTATCCGAGAAAGTGGACGTAACTGATATTAAAGTAGTTACACGATCTGAGATAATAAAAAAAATTAACGATAGTAAATCGGTAGGGATGGATTGTAAAGTTGGGGTTTCAATAGATGGAATTGTTGTAGCGGAATCTGTAGTTAAACAAATAACGGGTGGGTATAAGATGTCAGCGACTAATATCAACGGAGTGAAAACAAATGAAACTAAATAAACAAGAGCAAACAGTTGTTATCGGTCTAATAAATAATTTTATTGGTTTGGATCTTGTACAACAACACATTGAACCACAGAAACTAAAGAAGGCAATAGATATGCATATTGAAACAAGTGATGATATGACACCAAAGCAAATGCGAGAAGCACTTATTAGTGTGTTAGATAAGACAATTGATGAGTTCTTAAAGGCGTAATTCGAATCTTAAACTAAATTCACTAGATATTATCACAAGGAGGAGTTATGACGAATTACTTCCTATTAATATAGAAGGTGGTGGGTGATGTGAAGTGAAACAAAAACACGAGTTAGCTCAAGAAGATTACATGCAAGGTATGAAGTATAAGGAACTGGCTGAGAAATACGAGGTCAGTATTAATACAATTAAATCATGGAGAAAAAGACATGGTTGGAATCGAAAAGGGGTGCACCCACAAGATGAAAAAGGATGCACCCAAACTAAGAAAACAGGTGCACCCATTGGGAATAAGAATGCGGTGGGTAATTCGGGTAATAAGAACCCTAAGTATGGGAATAAGAATGCTGTTGGTCATGGTCCGCCAAAAGGGAATGACAATGCAACTACGCATGGATTATTTAAAAAGATAATTCCTAATGATGATCCGCATGCAATGGAGTTACTTGATGAAATACAAAACCATACTGAAATAGATATGTTATGGAGTACTATCCATCTGCAATACTTTAACATAATGAATTCACAGCGCATCATGCATGTTAGGGATAAGGATGATATGTCAGAGGAAATAACGTCGTCTGGAGAAAGTACCACATACACGATAGACTTCGCTCATGATAAACAGGCGAAGCTGCTTCAGGCTTATTCAAAGGCTATGACTACGCTATCCAATTTAATCACTCGTTTCGTGACATTAGCGCACGAGGATGATGAACGATTGCTGAAGATTGCTAACATGCGTCTGATGCTTGATAAGACGAAAGCAGAAACAGAATTCGTTGAATTACGTGCTAAGAAATTACGTGGCCAAACGAAAGATACTTCATTGTTAGATGCATTAATAGAAGGGCGTAAACAATATGAGCAAAACAGCGATTAAGTTTTCACCCAAACAATTAGAAGTTATCTATAGGCCATATAATTACACCTTCGATGTACTAGAAGGGACGCCCAGATCAGGGAAAACAACAGCAGGGCACTTTCGCTATGCTGATTATTTGACGTGGACAAGGGATACAAACCATTTAATTACTGCATATAACCAGGAGCAAGCATATCGCTTATTTATCGATGGCGATGGCACTGGATTACAGCATATCTTCGGTAATCTTGCTGAGATTAAACATGATGAACATGGTTCGCATCTTGCAGTACACACGCCTAATGGAGTTAAGAAAATCTATTATAAAGGCGGAGGGAAAAGTAACAGTGTTGGTGCTATAACGGGTATGTCGCTGGGTAGTGTAGTGTTTTGTGAGATTAATCTGCTTAATATGGGAATGATTCAAGAGTGCTTCAGACGTACATTCGCTGCTCAAGATCGTTACCATTTAGCGGATTTAAACCCACCTGCTCCACATCATCCAGTTATATCAGAGGTATTCGATGTGCAGAATACTCGTTGGACTCACTGGACGATACAAGATAATCCGATCATTACTGAAGAACGTAAGCAAGAAATACACGATATCCTTTCGAAGAATCCGTATTTACTGGAACGAGATTGGTTCGGTAAACGGGTTATGCCACAAGGTGTTATCTATTCTATGTTCAGTATGAAAGATAATATAATACCTGCTGTACGTGGAAAAAGATACGAAATGTATTTCACTGCTGATGGTGGTCAATCAGATGCTACTTCATGCAGTTGTCATATTGTAGTTCGATATGAAGACAAGTTCAGATTGCTCCGAGTGGCTAACTACTATCATAGTGGGAAAGACACAGGGCAAGTTAAAGCGATGTCTGTCTATGCAAAAGAGATTAAGAAGTTCATTGAATGGTGCGTTAGGAATTTTGAAATGCAGTATAGTGAAGTGTTTGTCGATCCTGCATGTAAATCATTAAGAGAAGAACTACACTTAATCGGCATTCAAACAACAGCAGCTGACAACAACGCTCGTGACATTAAAGGCTCAAGTAAAGGAAAAGAAGTTGGTATTGAACGATTGCAAAATGCTATTACCAACGAACAATTCTTACTTGTTGAGTGTGACGAGTACGATCACTATAACTTCTTAAAAGAAATTGGCATGTACGTCCGTTTAGATAATGGAGAACCAATAGATGCTTACAACCATGCACTTGATGAATGTAGATACGCAAACAATTACTTCTATAAACAATACGTAAAATAAGGGGGTTGCGATTTGAAAGAAACTCATTCTACAGATTGCTTATGCTTTAGTTGTATTAACTTATTTGGAGATTCATATGAGTTCCGCGAATTAGAACAAAAACTGAAAAAGAATCAAGAGAATTTGTTAATTAATCAAGATAAAAAAGAATTAAAAATCGCTGTCAAGGAACTACATGCTTATATGAATGGCAATGAACCAATGATTAAACTATCTTTTGATTTAATCAATAACAACGGAGCGAAGATTGGTGTGACTAGAGATGTACAAGCGTCCATGCTAATTGGCGATGTCACTAGTCATGTAGATAAACTTGCTAAACTTATAATCGATTCGAATGATCTATACTAGGCGGTGAAAATATGTTTGGGAACATCGTTGCAAAAGTAAGGGGGTGGCTATATAAATTGGGACTAATCAAAGGGATTAAGAAGATATCTGATAAAAGAGAGATACCTATTAACGAAGAATCATATAAGCAAATTGATATATGGAAAGCGATATACAGTGGGCACTATGACGATTGGCATAACGTTAAGTATCATACGATTGAGGGGCAGAAAAGCAGAAAGATGGCATCGCTAAACATGGCGAAAGTCATATCGCAGGAGATCGCCGCTCTTATCTTTAATGAGAAATGCTCAATCAATATTTCTGATGACGTACTATCCGACAATATCAAGAATGTCCTAGATGATAATAACTTCATTAAAGAGTTTCAAAGGTATTTAGAGTACACCTTCGCTTTAGGTGGAATGGTTATTAAGGTTTACTGGGACGAAGAGATTAAGCTTTCGTATGTCACGGCAGACTGCTTCATTCCAATTGCATGGGATAACAAACATATCACTGAAGGTGTGTTTGTAAATGAAATGTCTAAAGGTGATAAAAAATACACTTTACTCGAATGGCACTTAGTTGAAGGGAAAGTTCATGTCATCAAAAACGAGTTGTATGAGAGTAAGAACCAAGGAGATTTAGGTGTAAAAGTATCTTTAGCTACTCTATACCCTGAATTGGAAGAAGAAGTACGCATCGAAAACTTATCTAAACCAATGTTTGTGTACTTCAAACCGAATACAGCAAACAACTTAGACTTAAGTTCACCACTTGGAATTTCACTATATGCTAACTCACTAGATACACTGAAATCACTTGATATTGCGTTTGATAGCTTCCAACGTGAATTCGTTTTAGGTAAGAAACGTATCATCGTTCCAACATCAGCTATAAAAACCGTTATAGATCCAATATCAGGTATGCCACATAGATATTTCGACTCGACTGACGAAGTATACGAAGCGATGAAATTCGATGATGGAGAGCAGAGTATAAAAGATATATCTGTAGAGTTGCGTGTAGAAGAGCATACAGCTGCTATTAATGCTCTTTTAAATTATGTATCAATGCAGGTTGGTTTCTCTTCTGGAGCCTTTAGTTTTGATGGACAAGGTGTTAAAACAGCGACAGAGGTTGTAAGTGAAAACTCCAAGACATTCAGAACAAAGCAGTCACACGAAACGATCATAGAAGACGGAATTCGCGATTTAGTGGACATTATTATCGAAGTTGCTTCTTTATATGATGAATTCGAAAGCACTGATGACTATGAAGTGACAGTTACTTTCGATGATTCTATAGCAGAGGACCAAACAGCCGAGATTAATAAGCAGATTTTGCTTGTTACGAACAATCTAACGAGTAAGAAGAAAGCTATCATGAAAATCCACGGTGTTTCTGAAGAAGAAGCAATTCAAATGTTAGAAGAAATAACGGAAGAGAATAGAACGGTCCTTCCTGAAAACGTTGATTTATTCGGATTGGAAGGGAATCAACAGAAAAATAATGATCCAGGAGCTGAGTGATCATGGCATTACCTCCTGAGAAGTTACAGCAACTCTCTATGTTTGTAGTAGATATCTACAACGCGATTGAAGAAGAGTTGCTTTTAAACATGGCTAAAATGCTTAAAAACGATATGGAATTACTGCTAACTGCTGAAAACGCAGAACAATATCAACACTGGAGAATGGTCCAGTTAAATAAATTAGTAGTCCTAAATAAACAGCAATTAAATACTATCGCCCGTCATAGCGGTAAAACTGCTGAAGAAGTGAAAACAATGCTACAAAATGCAGGTTCAGCCGCGATAAATCAGCATGAAAGTATTTATACAAAGGCTGTTAAATTAGGATTATTGAAAGTTGCGCCTCCAATATCAACAAGCGCTGCTTTAATCAGCATTCTAAATGCATATGAAAGACAAGCTTTAGATGTCTTTAATTTAGTTAATACAACGATGTTAAACCAGGCCCAACAAGTTTATCTCGATGTGTTAAATCAAACAGTAGGAAAAGTACTTGGTGGTGTCATAACGCCACAACAAGCACTTAGACAGACTGTTTCTAAATGGGCACAGAAAGGTATTCCTGCTTTAGTTGATAAGGCAGGGAGACGATGGTCTACTGAGGCATACGTTAATCTCGTTTGTAGGTCAACAAGTAATAACGTTGCTAATGAAATGCAGGATGAACGCGCCAAAGAATACAACTGCGACTTAGTTGAAACGAGTTCACATTTAGGAGCTAGGCCCGGTTGTGCGCCATATCAAGCTAAGGTTTATTCGATGAGCGGAAAAAGCAAAAAATATCCTGCATGGTCAACTACAACATACGGTGAAGCAAGTGGAATTTTAGGCTGCAATTGTCGCCACCTAAAGTATCCCTACATTGAAGGTATGTCTAAACGGACATATGAGCCTTATGACTACACTGAAAACGATAAGGCGTATCAAGAAAGTCAACAACAACGAGCGTTAGAACGTCAGATTAAAAAGGCAAAAAGAGAAGTCAAGATGTTGGAAGCTATCGGCGATAAAGAAGGCGTGAAGCTTGCTAAGAATAAAGTTTCGCAGCGCCAGGCGAATATGAGAGATTTCATTAAAGCTACTGGCCGGAGGAGACAACCGAACAGAGAGCAAATTGTATAGGAGGAATGGATAATGGATTTCGGACAGGCGTTAGGAGCGTTAAAAGAAGGTAAGAAAGTGAAGCGAGAACATTGGGGCGGTTACTGGTTTATATCTGAATCAGGTGGAACATATTGCGGCGAACAAATTGATAAAGAAACAGGATTATGTGCTAGTCATAACATGAATCCAATGATTGTCGCTTGTTTAGCAAGTAAAGGTGGATATGCTCCTGCTCAAGCGTACCAAGCTGATATGTTAGCGGAAGATTGGGAGGTTGTTGAATAATGACGAATAAAATCACTCAAGAAGATATTAATAACATTCTAGAAAAGACACATTGGACAGTAGAAGAGTTTCACGGTAAATGCACAGTGGTAGTTGCTAAATTACCAAACGGCTTTATTCTAACTGAATCGAGTGCTTGTGTAGATCCTGCTAATTATGATGTGAAAATTGGTATTGCATGCTGTAAAGAACGAATCGTTGATAAGATTTGGAATTTAGAAGGATATCGATTGCAAAGTAAGCTACATGATATTAAGGAATTCCAGAAAAAATCTGTCGGTTTACTTTCTGAAGAAAAAATAGATCAAACTATAGAGAAAATGTTAAATAACTAAAATTAGAAAGGATCAGATTGATATGCCAAAACCATTAAATTATAGATTGAGATTAAAACCAAACGGAATGCAGTACTTTTCTGAAGATCCTACAGCAACACCAGCTGCACCGGAAGGAGGTGACACAAGTGTAACAGACCCGAACGCTACACCACCTTCTACAGACCCAAATCCAGAACCACCAGTTACTTTTACACAAGAGCAACTGGACGAAGCTAAACAACAGCAAGAAGCAGTATTCTTAAAGAAGTTAGGTGTAGAGGACTTAGATCAGCTGAAACAAACTGTAAAAGGTTGGAATGAGCACCAAGATTCTCTTAAAACAGAGCAAGAAAAGACAAATGAAAAGTTAACATCCTTTGAGACTCAGTTGCAAGAAAAAAACGAGTCTCTTTTTAATTTGCAAGCAGAGAACGCTGCGATTAAGTCAGGTATTAAAGAAGATAGTATAAACGATGTTATTACTCTTGCTAAAACAAAGGTAAGTGATGATGTAGACATCGCAAAAGCTATTGAAATGGTTGTGGAAAAGCACCCTTACTTTAAAGGTATAGTGGAAGAACCACAAGGGAATCCGAAGCCATCATTTTCGAATGGACAACATCAAAAGAAAACACCTTCACTAACTGAGCAATGGGCAGATGCATTTAAATCTTAATTAAAACAAAAATAGGAGTGATTTATATATGGCAAAAGTAAATTATGCACAAAATTATCAACAAGCGTTACAGCAAAAGTTTTCACAAGGATTAAGTTTCTTCGAACTGTACAATACAGCGAATAACCAAAATATCAAATGGGTCAACGCTAAAACAATCCAAATGCCACGCATTACTGTAGGTGGATTTGTTGACGTGGACCGTGATGTAGTGGGTAACTACACTCGACGTGCTGATAATGATTGGGAAACAAAAACGATTGCTCATGACCGTGAGTTCAGAACGTTGGTAGATCCAAAAGATATCGACGAAACGAACATGGCTTTATCTATTGCTAACATCACACGCGTATTTAATGATGAACAAAAAATTCCTGAAATGGACAAGTATGCTGCTTCAAAATTGTATTCTGAGTTTACTACGAATGGAAAGACTGCCGATGCAAAAGTATTAACAGTTGATAACGTATTAGATGTTTATGATGACTTCATGATGGAAATGGATGATGCGGAAGTTCCGCAAGAAGGACGTATTCTTTATGCAACACCACAAGTGAAGAAATTACTTAAACAAGCGAAAGATGTCCAACATTTCTCGGATGTTGGTAATAATTCAGGTAAATTAAAACGTAACATTTATTCTCTTGATGATGTGACTGTAAAAACAGTTCCTTCTTCTCGTATGAAAACAGCTTATAATTTCACAAATGGTGCTGTTCCTGATGCGGCTGCTAAACAAATTAATATGATTTTAGTGCATCCATTGTCTGTTATTACACCGCAACAATATGAGTTTGTGGACTTAGATGAACCAAGTGCAGCAACAGGTGGTAAATTCCTTTACTACGAGCGTAAATATTGGGATTTATTCGCTATTCAAAAGAAAGTAGATGGAATTAAATTTAATATCACGGCAGGAGCATAAGAGAGAGCTTAAACAGTTCTCTCTTTTCTTATGAAAGGAGAATGTAAATGAGTAACGTTGTAAAAGTAAAACGATTAAATAAAACACTAAATATTGATGAGGGACGCTTAGATAGTTACCTGCTAGATGGATATGATCAGATTGACGAAGACGGCACAATCATCACTCGAGCGACAGGCGGACGAAATGTTTCGTTGGCTGAATTCAATGCTGTCTTGGTTGAAAAAGATGAATTAGTAACCGAAAACGAAAAGTTAAAATCCGAAAATAGCAAATTAAAAGCTGAAAACTCTAAGCTGAAGAAGAGTGAACCAGCAGAGAAGTAGGTGATTGCATGCCGTATATCGATGTAGATTACTACAATAACGAATACAAGGGTACTCCGGTATCTGATGCAGTGTTGTTAGATCGGTTGATTTCTCGTGCAAGTGACCAGATTGACCATATTATAAATTACAAATTAGAAGGTGCTGACTTTGATAAGTTGGCGCCTTTTATTAAGAAGCAGGTAAAGAAAGCTACTGCTGCACAAGTTGAGTTTTTAGCGATTAATGGAGAGACTTCTGCAACTGTAAGTGAAGGTGGCGGAGGATTTTCTGTAGGTGCTTATTCTGAAAATGGAATGAGTGCAGGAGCGGCTGAAGGGCCAAGTCATTATGACCGTTATGCTATTACTGTTGTTGATTACTTAAAGCATACTGGATTACTTTACTCAGGCGTGTGTGTGCATGGCTAAACCAATTAGACGCTCAGTGTTAATCCATACAGTCGAGTATTTGGAGTATAAGGGTGAGGGCACGTGGGGAGGTAGTGAAAACTATGCTCCTGCTAAGAAGATTGAAAGAGTAAGAGTTGAACCTAAGAATACTGTCGTATCTAACGGAAACGGCGAGAGTCTTGTTACTAATACTCTACTATTTCATGACTCTGTACATTCAACACCTGTTACTTTCAAAGAGAAATCCAAAGTCATATTTAACGGGAAAGAAATGACCGTTAGCAAAGTAAGTGACTTTTATGATAGAGGCAGTCTTCATCATGTGGAGGTGCTGCTATCTTGATAAGAGTAAATATTCAAATGGATACACAAGCGATTGAAAGCAAGGTGCTAAAAGCAACAGAGAAAGCACAATTCGCATTAGATCAGCAGGTTCTGAAGGATAGTAATTACTATATCCCTAAAGATACAGCTGAGTTAGAGCGTTCCGGCGTTAGATTTAGCAGACCTGGAGAAGGGCATGTGGAATGGAATACTCCATATGCAAGGCGGTTGTATTATAATCCGCAATATAACTTCTCTACAGACGTCAATCCTAATGCTCAGGGTCTTTGGTATGAAGCCGCAAAAGCTGCTAAATTAGATAATTGGGTTCGAATAGTCGAACAAAAAATGAAAGAAAATCTGTAGGTGATTCATATGAAATGGTTGATTGATTCTATTAAAAACCATTTAACTACTAATTTATCAAAAGACATCATGTTTGCTCCTATAAAGGTTGATTTATTGGATATAGGAACAAATGATAAACCGAAAAAGAGTATTGCTATCAGGATGATTCCCTCAGCTCCAGGTGAGCAATATTTCGAAGGTGAAATTATAAATAAGCAGTTTCAAGTGCTTGTTAAGAGCGATAACCAATTAGAGGTTAATAACACAATAGAAGCAATTGCACGAGAATTGAATAACGTTCATAGGCGAAGTTTCAATGCTATTGATGGCTCCTATACACTAATGCGACTTAATGTGTATGTGGAGCCTAATTTTGTTGAGAAGACAGCAGCGAACGAGTATTTATATACCGCGTTATTCACTACAGAATTAGAAATAGGAGGTAATTGATTTGGAAAAAAATCAAGGTTTTTTATTGAACCATGGGTATAAATTCGAAGTTAATACTACATCAGGTATTGAAGTTGCTACATGGGAACGGCTAGCAGCTGGTATTACATCTGTCGATCCTGATAACAATGAAGAATCAGAAGAAAACTATTACTATAATGGTGGTGGTGCAGCTGAACGTGACATTACTGGGTTTATGATGGGATATGGATTTGAAGGACATAGATATTATGGTGATAAAGCACAAGATTATATCTTGAGCAAGGTTCACAAAGTAGGTCCAGAACGTAAAACAGAGTTCAGGGTTACTGAACCAAATGGAGACAAATGGGAAGGTAGGGCAACTATTTCCGAAATCAAATCTCCCGGAGGAGACGCCAATAGCAAGGGGGAAATTGAATTTACAATTAGTTTTGATGGGGTGCCGACATTTGTAAAAGCACCTGTAACACCTTAATCAAGAGCCGATAATAAGGCTCTTTTTTCTTTAAATAAATTATAAAAACGGAGAGTGGAATAGAATGACAAACTTTAAATTTGAATTCGAAAAGACATATAAAGAAGTGGATGTAGCAGGTAAATTACACCGAGTTGATTTTGATGATGCGGCTTTAACGAAATACCAAAAGGCATTCAAACGATTCGATAAAGAAATCAAAGTTGTTACGGATAGTATCGTTGATTTTGATGGTGCTACAGATGAAGTTATCGAAGCTACAGCAGAAAAACAAAAAGAAGTCGTGAAAGCGATTGTTGAAACATTCTTAGGAGAAGGATCTTTCGAAGAGTTATATGAAAAAGCCGGTAAATCATCAACTAACCTAATGTCACTTGTTCATTATCTAAACGAACTTTACATTGATGAAGAAAAAAAGAAAGCCGATAATGCACGTGATAAATATTTAAGTAATGTGAAGAAATAATGTTCAGTCTAACAGAACGCGAAAATGACTTTTATACATGGCATGGCGTTCGTTTAGAACTAAACCTGTCGTTCGACAATATCATGTTGTTGCTCGAATTGTTATCTGACGAAGATATTGATGAATTATCGAGAATAACCATCGCATTACAGATGCTAATTGTTGATAATTCAGTAATTAGCCAGTTAGACATGGAGCTTAGATCAATGTTATTCATGGATATTTTGAAATCAAGACTTGATATTGATTTGAAAACATTAATGAATAACGACAAAAAAGAAGATGGAGATGAAAAACTACTGGAACCGCCGATTGTGGATTTTACAATTGACGCAGAACGGATTTTTTCATCTTTTTTATTTGACTACAACATTGATTTGATCGAGCAGCAGGGAAAAATGCAGTGGAACAAGTTTCTGGCTCTCTTCCGTAACCTTTCTGAAAAATCTCCAATGGGTCAAGCGCTGCATTATCGCACTTGTGAAATACCGCAAAAAGATAAACATAACGCCGACGAAAGAAAGCGTATCAAGAAAATGAAAGAGTTGTATGAGCTTCCAAAAGCAAAAGAGTTTAGAGAACAACGTGAATTCATTGAATTCCAGAAGAGTATGGAAGCAAAAAAGGCCATGATCGAAGGTAGGTGAAATAATGGCTGATGGAAGAGTTGAAATAGAAACCAGGTTAGACAGGAGTAATTTACGTCGTGATGTTCAACAGGTTAATAGAGAGCTAGAACAAGTCGGAAATAACATGGGACAAGCAGGACGGGAAGCAAACAGGGAAATGGCTAGCCAACTAAGAGATACTAGTAGCCAAGCAAGACGCGCATACGACGATATGGCGCAGTCTGCAGCTAGGTCAGGAAATACAACAAGAGCAGCGGCGAACGCTACTGTAGAAGCTAATAGACGTTCTATTGATAGCTCTCGACAATCTGTTCAAGCTAGACATGCAGAAGCTGAAGCTGTTCGCCACATGGCAGATATAACAGAGAGTTCAAACGGGAGAGCTACACGTTCTTATTATAATTCAAGAAGAGAACAACAAGCGCTGTACAACTCGATGACACAGCGTCAAAGGGAAATGTATACCGAAATGAAACAGGGTTATATGCAACAGCATCAAGCGATGATGAAACAAAAAGGCGCTATGGTTGAAGTGCAGTATGGTTATTTCAAATTAGCACAATCATCTAAAGATTACGCAGGTTCAACAAAACAATTCATGTCTGAAGTGCAAGCGTTAGGTAAAGCGCAGAAAAAAGCAGCTGATGACGCGATAAACGCGAATCGACTAGCTATGATGGGAATGCTACAGCAAGTAGGTTACATGCAGAATATGACCACACAGGCAACTCGTATAAGTGAAAACTATAAACGTATGGCTAATCCGTTGTATATGATAAATAGTGCAGGATTAAAAGCTGCAGACGCATTAAATCGAATGGCTAACGCCGGTAATGCATCAGTATTAGCTTTGAAAATGCTAGGCCCAACTGCGAAAATGAAAGACTTGCAGAACATGACAATGATGATTACACAGGGATTAATGCGATTCAATATGGTAGCATTGGCTGCTGCAGCTACAAGCGCGCTTTTATATTCCGCTTTATTTAAAGCTGCTAAGGGCCCAGATCCTTCTGAAGTGTATAAACAGCAGGAAGAAGCATTAACAGCTTACAGAGATGCTGTTGTACAAAGAACGAATGAGATCATGAACGCTTGGAATATTTTCGAACAGGTTCAGATGAAGAAAACAAGTGGCGCACAACTTACTAAGAATTTAGAAGAGCAAGTCGGTATTTTAGGTAGATGGAAAGACAATCTAACTAGCATAGCGCAACGAGCCGGACTTGAATTCTCTAATTATTTAGCTCAACTTGGTCCGCAATCAGCAGAAGAAGTAAAAGCTATCGCTCAGATGACTGATCCAGAACTTCAGAAATATGTAGAATTATGGCGTCAGAAAATGGCTTTAGCAAGAGGACAAGCAACGAATGAATTAGCTATGTTGAAAGCCGAAACAGATGCGAAAGTGAAAGAGCTACAGGACACGTTAACACCTTTAGGATTAGCATGGGAAGCAATGAAAGGCGCATTCCTTACTGCTGTACAACCTATGGTGGATGCTTTCGGTCTATTGATGACACCGCTAGTTAATTTCGCTACTAAGTTTTTCGAATTAGTAACGCTATTTAACCAGGCTCATCCGACATTAGCGCTAATCATTCAAGCAATCATCATGTTGGTTCCTGCGTTAACCTTGCTATTGTCACCTTTAGCTATCGGTATAGGATTATGGAACGGTATGTTAGCGGCATGGAGTTCCATATGGATGCTAATTGGTCCTTTAGTAACAGGATTAATGGCTATGAGCGCAACTGTATGGATTGTAGCAGCCGCGATAGTCGGACTTGTTGCTGGTATCGTTTACTTATGGAATACAAACGATGGTTTTAGGAATGCTGTCATTGCAGCTTGGGAAGCTATAAAACAAACAGCGATTACCGTTTGGAATTTCATCTTAAATAGCGTACTTATTCCGGTTTGGTCCGCGATGACTTCATATTTCCAAGAAGTTTTACAGAAAATCCAATCTTGGTGGACTGAAAACGGAGATATGATAATGCAAGCGGCACAAAATGTGTGGAACTTTGTACTTTCCGTAATTCAAACTGTAATGCCGATTATAGTTTCGATAATGCAAGTTTTATGGCCAATTATTAAAGAAATAGTGATTGGAACCTGGGAAGCTATTAAAAATGTGATAAATGGAGCGCTAAATATCATTCTAGGAATCATAAATTTTTTCTCCGCTTTATTTACTGGAAATTGGTCGAAAATGTGGGATGCGGTAAAACAAATTTGGAACGGAGCACTCGAGTTGCTTTGGGGCTGGTTACAGCTTTGGGGAGCAGGACGCATTCTAAAATGGCTAGGTAAATTTGCCGGAGATATAGTGAAACCATTCGTAAAATTCTGGGGCGATATCAAAAAAGTTTGGAATGATGCCTTAGCTGAAATTTATGTGTTTTTTGGTTCGAAGTTAGAAAAAATAACCGCTTTCACAAGTAGTTGGGGCGGTATGATAAAGAATTTCTTTGGTGAAATTTGGAGTTCGATCGTCAATGGCGTGTCTTCTAAATTAGAAGGAGTCGTAACAGGGGTAGAAATGATTTTAAATAAAGTGGTCAAGTTTGTCACTGGTTTAGGGAAAACCTTCTTTAATGCAGGGAAAGGCTTAATAGAAATGATGGCAAACGGTATTAAGAGTGCGGCGAGTTGGGTTACTGATGCAGTTGGTGACCTCGCACAAAAAGCCCGTGATTTCCTACCATTCTCCCCTGCTAAAACAGGTCCATTAAGTGACTTAGATCATCTTGATTTCGGTGGACCGATTACAGATAGTATTAAATTAGCGTTCCCACAAGTTGGTGGGCTTATGAGTGATTTATTAGATTTACCGCCAATACTCCCTAGTATTCAACAAAACAGTGTTGTCGAAGCGAAAACAGCTAAGAAAGACAACAGTACTACCGAATCTAACGGAAGCGCACCAACTTATATCGTAATGGATAAAAAGATTGTCGGTGAAGTATTAGCGCAACCTGTTGAATCAACAAATAACAGACGTAAACAACGTTTAGCACAATTTAAACCAACTGTAACACCTTCATTCTAATGAGTGGAGGTGTTTTTATATGCACGGAAAGGAGGGAAATACATGTCAGGAAGCTTTTCATTTAATGGAATACGTAAAGACTACATCTTTATTCTAATGGGATTTAGCCGTCCGGCATGGTCTCCTGTTGAGAGAGATATTTTAAAGGTACCTTCTAAACCAGGAGGGTATTTATTACAAACTAACGTTGATGTAAGAACCATAGAAGTTCCAGTTATTATTAAATCGTCAAACGTTAGCACTATGCAAAAAGTAAAAGAAGATTTAGCGGATTGGCTCGTAACCGATCAACCATGCGAACTGATTTTTGATGACGAACCAGATAGAACGTATATGGCTGTTATCGATGGCGAATCAGATATTGAAGAATTGATTTTCAGAGGAAAAGGAACTTTAAATTTTGTATGCCCTATGCCTTATAAATTAGGTGCAGTACAAACGAAAACATTTGCTAATAACGTAGACGGTAATTTTCAAGCTGATATTGCTAATCGAGGAACTGTAGAATCAATGCCAATTATTGATGTTACAACAGCCATTCAAAGCCCTTTCTTAGATGTTTGGAACGGCGATGACTATTTCAGGATCGGTTATCCTACAAGTATAAAAACTAAGGTTGTAAAGCAAGATGAACGTCTTGTATGGGATGAAATGAATAACTTGGCAACATGGACAGCAGCAACCGGAACGATGGGGATTTATAAATGCTCTGGTTCTATGAAAGTTCAAGGAGCTTATGCATTTACACCTGCATCTTATGGAACAGGAGCAGCTGACGAATGGCACGGGCCTTTTATGAAGCGTGACCTACCATCTAACGCCGGAGTTGTTCAGGATTTTAGAGCGGATGTAATGATGAGTTTTAGATCTGATCATTGGAACAGGATGGGAAAAACGGTTGTGATGCTGTTAGATGCTAGTGATAAAGTAATTGTCGAACTTGCTATGTCTGATGAATACATGAGCCATGAAATGACAACCGCTCAAGCTATCATTGATCCTGGAGCATCTAGAAAATGGATTTCTGACGAGATGGGAATGTACTCTGATACATTTAATGATTTTAGAGGACACGTTTCAGTAGCTCGCAGGGGCAAAGAATGGAGCTTCTATTTTGCTAAGTATCGCAAGAATACCGAGATTGATGATGCTAGCTATGTTCGAAGGTGGCGCGATGATTCAGACAGTAACCAGATGACAAGTAGAGCTGTAGCTAAAATTGCTATTGGTTGTATCGCATACGGCGCTAATCCACCTGCAGATATAGCGTATATCGAAGACGTAAAGTTTTGGAAGATAAACACTTTAAACGTGGATGAAACTCCTTATATATTCGATGTCGGGGACAAAATAAGTATAGATACAGAACGTTCGTTAGTAACGATTAACGGTAAAAACGCAATAGGATTAAAAGATATTTTCAGTAGATTCCCTATGGTAAAGCGAGGTGACAACAAAATTATTGTACGCCCTTTAAGTATAGGAACTGCGCAAATAACATATAGGGAGAGGTACAAGTAATGAGAAAAACAAGCGGAGATTTACACATTGTAGACTTTAAATCAAAGCGTGTTATCGCTTCTTTAAAACCAGAAGATTATTTAGAAGATTTAAGACACTGGGAAATTAAAGATAACGCCGATATTCTAGACTTTAAATTATTGGAAGATTCTCCGTTTCTAGATTACATCCAACAACATAATTTAGTGTTAAAAGAGACGCGTCCAGGCGTTATTGTCCCTTATGTTATTACTTCTACAGAAAAAGATTCAGACGCTCATACGGTCACTATATACGCTTCTGGTGAATGGATTTCATTAGACAAAGACAATTACTTATCACCGCAAACCATTAATAGTTGGAGCGCCGAACAATACATGTCATTTGCTACCGCTCGTAATGAGTGGGAAGTAGGTATTATCGAAGCTGTAGGTAAACGTTCTTATACAATCACAGAATTTACAAGCCCGTTAAAATTCATTCATCAAGTTTCTGCTCTATTCGATGGTATGGAAATCCAATATCGAATTGTTATGAACACTAATAAACCACCAACAAGATATATTGATCTCGTTAAAAAGCGTGGTAGAGAAACGAATAAAGAAATTACACTCGGCAAAGATCTATTAGGTGTAAAACGAATAGAAAACTCTGAGAATGTTATTACAGCATTAGTGCCATTTATTATGGGTAAAGATGCAGATGGAAACGATAAAATGATCACGATTGAGTCTGTAAACAATGGTTTGCAATACATCGTTGATGATGCATCGTATCAGCGTTGGAATGTGGACGGAAAGCATCAATTCGGATTCTACACGCCAGAATCTGAAAATGAAGATATGACACCTGCACGCTTGTTAACATTAGCTAAAACAGAGTTAAAAAAACGTGTTGATACCATCGTTACTTACGAAGTTGACTCTGTTGATATATCTCGCGTGTTTCAATACGAACATGAACAAGTAAATGAAGGTGACACGATTCATATCATTGATGAAGGTATGAAGCCAACTCTTTACTTAGAAGCGAGAGCTATCGCAGGAGACGAATCCCATAAAGATCCACGCCAAAATAAATATACGTTTGGTAATTTCGTAGAGATCGTTAACCAGGATGAAATGTTGAATAGACTGTATCAAAAGATGCTTTCCATGATTAACGATAAAGTATCGAAAGAATGGTTTGCTGCATTAGAAGATAAAGTAATTGAAGCGGAAAATAAAGCGGACACTGCAGTAGAAGAATCAAAAACAGCTAAAGATTTAGCGAATGCTACAAAAGATTATATGGATCAAAATATGGTCGATATCATAGAAGGCGTTAAGCCTCCTGCCGCGGACCTTAAACCTAATAAAACATTATGGCGTGATATTAGTAATGGTAAACCTGGTATTTTAAAAATATGGACAGGAACGATATGGGAAACTGTTGTTCCGGATGTTGAAGGGATAAAAAGAGACCTTGAGCTTACTAATGAGGCTGTAAAGTCAAAAATCTCTGACAAACAAATGCAAGCCTATGTAGGCGGATTAGGGACTACGAACGTTCTGTTTAATACTGCTTTTGAAGATAGAACTATCGATAGTTCTACAGGGATAGTTACTCAACGTAAGCCGTCTATAACTAAATGGGAAACTAGAGGAACAGGCATAGGAGCTACTATTACAGCTACGAGCTCAAGAAACCACGAGGGTTATAACTCTGTACAGATTAACAATACAGGGCAGACAGACGCTAAGTTTACAAGTATCAATCAGAGTGCACCAATCGTAGCAGATTCAGGTGCTTATATTTTCTCTGTATGGGCATTCACCCCTAGTTTAAGCGAGATTGACGAAGACGGAGCTATAGAACTTACGTTTAGAAATGGCAGCACTCAAGTAGCTAATAAGATAACGTATCTCAAAGCTAACTTAAAGGAAGGTGTATGGACTCAACTGTCTATCCAATTAGACGCTCCTACAAGTGCAGCTAACTCAGTTAACGTACGTATGTATGTCCGGAAAAACGGTAACGTATGGTTCTCTCAGCCGATGCTACAGCAAGGGACTACGCCTTCTACGTTCATGGAGAACCCTAAAGACATGGGAAACTACGACCAAATGATTGAGGAGATCGCTAAGAAAGTCGCTACTTCTGAGTTTAACTCTAAAGTTACAACTATGGAGACTAACATCGATCAGAACACAAAAGCTATTTCCTTACGAGCTGAGAAAACTGAAGTGTACAATATGATTGATTCTGATAACCGCTTCGGAAGTAAAGCTATAGTAGAACGTCATGAGTCAGAAATAAAGTTACAAGCCGAAGAAATCAGTTTACGAGTTAAATCAGGAGACGTAGCTTCAACGATTAACCAAACAGCTCAATCTGTATTGATTCAAGCAGATAAGATTTACCTAAACGGTTATATTGAAGCGAAACACCTTAAAGCTCAGACTTTGCAAGGTGTTACTATTCAAACAGCTCCAAGTGGTTCAGGAAACGATCAGATAAGGTTAAACGCTCAGAACATGACATTGTATGGTAGAGGGCAAAGCAGGGGGTATTTCGGTTTTATTAATAGAGCTGATGGTAATATCACAACTGCAGTTGTATTAGGTAATGATTACACAACGGCAGGAACATTAAATGGATCTCTTGTTATTGATCAAACAACTGTAGCTTCTAACGTATTTACAAATTCAGTCGCTTCTATCGGTATCGCAACTGGAATGAGCGGAAACAACATAACAAAATCTTCTTTCATTAACTTCTATCGTTATGATGGAGCGATGGAAATTAGTTCTCAAGGCGATATGAGTATTAATAACGTCAACGGAAACATTAATCTCGCTGCTAGTTCAACAGGTGGTACTACAGGGTTTATAACTATGAGCGCTTCTAAAGATATCTACTTTACTGCTAAACGTGGCTACTTTAATTTCTATACAAGTGATAACAAGTCATTCCCTTCAATGGTAATTAAAGATTTAGCGCCAACTAATCAAGGCGATGTAGACTTTACGTTTGCTAATCAGATTATGTTCAGGGTTGCAAGACATCCTGACTATGTAGGCGATGGATTACAGATTAAAAGTGCAACAGGTGACGATTTTCGGGACATTAAACTGAGAACGCTACGAGCTACTGAAAATATATCAGCACAGGGAAGAATGTATGCGTTAGAGTTTGTGCCTACGTCTACACGTAAAATTAAAACAAACATTGAGGATTTACCTTTCTCAGCACTTGAAAAAGTGAACTCTGTAAGCATTAAGTGTTACAACCTAATTACCGATGTTGAAAAATACAATGCGGGTGAGATTGACATTTTACCTGTAAACTACGGCATGATTGCTGAAGATACTGATGGCGTATTTACAACTCCTGAGAAAAACGCAGTCACTTTATACAGCTCTGTTTCTATCTCAATGCAAGCTATTCAAGAGGTAGACGTGAAGGTAAATCAAAATACTATAAATTTAAATGGTACTGTGGAGTCTTTACGCAATACAGATACTCGTGTAGACGAATTAGAGAAAGAACTCGAAGCACAAAAACTTAAGGAGGTGGATCAAGAGAAGCGAATTACAGCTTTAGAAGAATTAATCCAAAAATTAATAAATTAGAAATCAGAGCAGCAGTCATAAGCTGGTCTTTTTTATTTTATAAAGGAGTGGTTATATGATATTCAAAACTTACGAAATCACTGTTGACTTAATAAAAGATGCGTATACGCCAGAAGTAATCCGCTTTTCGCAAAATGATTTAAATTCAGCTAAGTTGTTATTAAACTTAACAAAAATGAATGAAGAATTGGATTTAAGTCTAGCAAAATCTGTACGTATGTCATTCAAAAAACCAGATGGAACAAGAGTATTCCAAAATGATTGTCAACCCATTAACCCTCTAAAAGGGAAATACCAAATTGTTTTAAAAACACAAACATTAGCTGCTGCCGGTGACGTTATTGCTCAAGTCCACATCGAAGAAGAAGATAGAACGATTGATACACAAGCATTCTATTTTAAAGTTAGTAAATCGCTTGCAAGTGATGAGGCTATCGAGTCCACAAATGAATTTGGTGTTATTCAAAAGATTATTGAAGCAAATGAGAAGCTTGAAGGTGTCGATGTTGATGCACTCATTGAATCGAAAGAAACAGCAGATTCAGCATTAGCAAAATCAACTGAAAATACGAATCAAATTGGGATTTTATCTAAAAAGTTATCTATTAAAGTCGGAGAAGTTGAAGCAATAGCTCATCGTGGATGCGCTGGTATTGCGCCCGAAAACACGATGATTGCGTATAGCATAGCAACTTTGAATGGTTTTGATTCGTGGGAATGTGATGTGCAAATTTCATCGGATGGTATCCCTGTTGTTATTCACGATAGTACAGTTAACCGTACTACTAACGGAACAGGAAATGTTAAAGATATGACATTAGCGCAACTAAAGGCATTGGACGCTTCAAAAGCACGCCCTTACTTTACCGGTGTAACTATCCCTACTTTTGAAGAATGGTTAAGTGCATCTCGTGGAAATTCAAAGTATATTTATCCTGAAATCAAAGGATATCGTTCGCAAACGGATATTGCATTAATGGTGGATTTAATTGTTAAATATGGATGGGAAAATGCCACGATTATGCAATCTTTCATCGCAAGTGACTTAACAAAGGTAAGGGAACTAAATTCGAAGATAACAATTGGATATTTAGTTGGAACAGAAGCGAAGTTCTTAGAAATGTTGGATTTAGCTGCAAGTGATGGTAATGCTGTTATGTTGTCTGATTATAATGTTCTACTAAATAAACCGTCTTTAGTTGAATTGTCAAGAAGTAAAGGTGTAGATGTAGGGGCATGGACTATAGATAATGCTTATATTCTTCAAAAAATAAAATCTATTGGTATTACACGATTTATGAGTAATCGTATTAAGGAGGCACAATAAATGATTCAAATTGGTGTAGATCAAAATTTTAAATACGGTTTTAATGATAGGGTATCTGGAACTGGAACTGTCACAGTTAACAATAATATTCTGAAATGTACTGGTGCAAGTGGAGATCCAGCCGTGAAGGAATTCTATTTCCCATTTCGTGACGGAATGTTGGTAGAAGTTGAAGTGACAGTAAGGGCATTACAAGGTGAAGTCAGACTAGGTATAGATACAACCGCGGATGGTGGTACAACGTTTACTAACTTAGATAGCACGCGCACTACTTCTAAAGAGTGGACAAGAATGAAACTAAGCGTACTTATCCCATATGGATCGGGTGTAAACTCCGGAACAGTGGTATTGGGTAAATGGGGATCTCAGAACCAAACTGTAGATATCGAATACCGTAACTTGAAAATCAGTGTCAGTGAAATGTACGGTAGCCCAGTAACGCTAGCTCAAGGTTTAGTTAGACTTTCAAACGGCACTGTTGATTTAAGTCCAAACTTTAAATCGTTCGGTATTTCTTCATTAACTCTAAGCGGAACAGACGTTAAAGTATCGCTCGACAGCAACATACTCCCTAAAGTAGGAGCTAATCCTATTATACAAGTAACTGGAACGCCAGATTTTCTATCGATTCCACTTGCTGGATCATTTAACACGGGAGACGATAGTTTTACTATCAAATGGACAAACGGGACAGCGTATCAGAATATGTCTTCAGCCATAGCATATGTATTCGTGTCTGTTTCAATTTAATATTAAATTCACATGTAATCCACAGTAAGTTAACATTTATTAATTAATGTATATAATAAATAGATGGGAAATAGGAGGATTATATGAAAGATACAGGTAACTTTGTCAAATGTATTCGTTATAGCTGTGCGCTATCTTTTCCCTTTTGGTTTTTTCTTTACTGTTTGATAAAAATAACAACTATCTAGCAAAAAAAAATAAAAAAACCGGATATATAATTATCCGGTTTAAGCTACTTTATTATGTTCTTGTTTTTTATTTGTTAACACCTTACCTAATCTCATAGACGGTTTTTCAACTAAATAATAAGTAATGATTGCAACAATTATAGATAAAACAATTGTGCACAATAAGATTATATAAATAGGCAGTATGCCATTGAAAATGTAAATCATTGAGAATAGTATTATTGTGTGGTAAAGGTATAAGCTATATGAAATTTTACCTAAGAATAATACAGGCTTTAAGTTTAAGAATTTCGAGAAAGCATCAGATGATAAGGCGATAATAATAAATAAAGATCCTCCAATTGCGATTGCATATTCATCAATAAGGAACTTATGTATTATCTCAATGTTAGAGAATAGTCCAGCGTATGTATATGAAATTACGGCAATTAAAAACGCAATAACTTTGCTAGACTTACTGAGATTCTTATAATAATTAGAAATAACGTCGATATATTTTGCTAATAATGCACCTATTATAAACATTGAAATGTAATGAATGGTAATTATAAAATTAATGTTTGATGTAGGTATAAACACTTTAAGTAACACAAATGAGATTAAGCTTAATGCAAAACTAAGACCTATATTATATTTCCAATTAAAACGAAACACGAAAAACATTATAAAAGGAAAAATAATAGAAATTCGCATCTCATGCACTAACGACCAAATAACAGTATTATACTGATTTGCATTATAGTCACCTAAAAACAAAACATGGTTCATAATATCTGAGAATGAAGTTTCATAAGTCCAAATTCTGTTAAACCAATCACTATAAGTAGAAATTCCGTTTTCTGATAAAGTAAGGTTTGCTACAATCGCAATAGCGGTTGCTACAAAAAATGGAATATAAATACGCAACGATCTTTTTAATATATATGTTTTATATTCTATCTTCTTACCTGCGTAATACGGAAGGGATAGTACGAATCCGCTCAAAATAAAGAATAATATTACTGATTCGTGTCCAGACCATAATATTCGTAGAGGTGTATTGAGTAAAGCGTTAATAAACCAATTATCGCTATCATTAGCGAAATCAGGAGCTCCAACATCAAGGGATGGAAATATCCTTAAACAATGATAAAATAGTACAGATAGTGCAGCCAACCCGCGTAGTGAATCTAATTCTAAGTAACGTTTATTCATCTTTTTCTCCTTTATATAGATAATGCGTATTTAATATTACCATAAATTTCTTGAGCAAATACTCTTTATATAATGGTTTAAAGGTTGAATAGAAAAACTATAAAAAAATACGGCTTTTATAGATTAAGAGGGGCACGTAATGTGCTTCTCTTTTTATTTTGATTTGAAAGGAGTAGACCATGGAAAACACAGTGAACTATGAGTTGCAAGAATTGAAGAATGATATTCACGAAATCAAGTTAGAACAAAAAGAAATGAAAGGTGACATTCGTAACTTGGATATTCGAACAACTAGCCATGATCGCGAAATCATCAATATTAACAAGACATTAGATAAAATCAGTGCAAATACAACATGGATTCTTCGAATTATCATTGGGGCGATTGTAACTGCGCTAATTGGATTGTTATTGAAAGGAGGTGTATAAGATGGTTGAAGTCAGTGTAATAATTGCGGTTGTTGTAGCTTTATCCCAAGTGGCGAAAATGCTTGGTTTACAAACTAAATATATTCCGTTGCTTAATTTAACGCTTGGCATTCTGCTAGGCGTTTTATTTTTGCCATTTGACATAAAAATGAACGTATTCCAGGGAATCATCATTGGTTTATCAGCAAGTGGATTATATGACCACTCTAAAATTACGAAAAAGGATGTTGATAATAAATGAAAAAATCAATCAAACTAGCTTCCTCTGTATTTATGACTCTATTGCTCCTGTTAAGTTTCACAACAGGGGCTTTTGCTGATAGAACACTTATTATTCCTGATTTACCAAAACAACCATACCGTTATGGTGTAGGTGCTTACGAGGGTGTTGTTGCTCATTCCACGGCTACTCCAGAAGCTCCGGCTATTAATATTCAAAAGTATGAGTCTCGTACATGGAGAAACGCATTCGTTCACTATGCAGTCGATTGGAACGAAACAATTCAAATTGCGGATACAAAGTATATTGCTTATGGGGGTGGACCTGGTGCAAATAAACGCTTTGTACATGTAGAGCTTTGCGAAACAGCAGATTATGATAAATTCAAACGCAGCTATGATAAATACGTGAAGTTACTTGCTAAAATTCTACGTGACCGCGGTTTATCTGTAGAAAAAGGATTATGGACTCACTATGATGTGACGAAGTACCTTGGCGGTACAGACCATGAAGACCCACTTGATTACTTACGTAGCCATGGTGTATCTGAAGCGCAATTTAGAGCAGATGTACAACGTGCATACAATAATTCTAGTGTAGATGTTTCTGTTCCTGAAAAACCATCTAAGCCAGCAGAAGTGCCAACAGCTGTAACAGATGGTATTGCTTATATTGAAGGTTCTAACGTTAACTTACGTAAAGGACCTGGTACAAGCTATTCTAAAATTCGTCAGTTAAACAAACCAGAATCATATATTGTGTGGGGAGAAAAAGACGGTTGGTTAAATCTTGGCGGTGAGCAATGGGTTAAAAACGATCCGTCTTATGTGAAGTTTAGTAAGAAAAGCACGGTGGATTCATCTATTGTAGGTAAGCGTGTTATTTCTAAAGTGGACAACCTACGTTTCTATGATTCTGCTTCTTGGCAGGATAAAGATGTTGTTGGTTCTGTAGATGAGGGATTAGGATTCACGATTGATGCGAAAGTAACTGTCAATGGATCGTCGCAATACAAAGTGCACAATAGTAAAGGTAAAACATACTATGTAACTGCAAATGAAGCCTATGTGTATGTGAAGTAAAAACAAGAGCCGTCTCCTTTGGTGGAGGCGGCTTATTTTATTTGAATTCAACATAAAATTTATTATCGATAATACCAAATGCTACTTTGCATGGAAATGGATTACGACCATTGTAAGCAGCATTCATACAAGAATGGACCCACTCATCTAGTTCGAAAGGCAAACGATAAGCTTGTACACTGCCATCATTGTTTCTAATCGTTGCTATTTGTATGACGTTCCTTGACATTTTAATTCTATCCATTGAAACCGCTGCTACATTATCTTTTCCAGCAGTGCCAACACTAAGAACTTCAAATAGTGGTGCATCATCCTCTTTGAGAATCATAGGTATGTTTAAAAACATGAAATCATTTATATCATTGTGAATTACAGCTCCTGCTTGATTTCTTCTTACTGTATCTTTTGCCATGTTAATCTCCCCTTTCTCTTTTATCATATTGGAATATATTAGTGAATACTATCCCGTTTTTATGTTCTTATCATAGGAACTGACGTTTGTTTTAATTAACATTTATAATATCCGAAAATTTAAACTCTGTATCCAAACCAAAAGCATCCGTACAATACACGGTTTTGAGCATCGGTTCTATATGTAGCACGTTTATGTACATGTCTTGTATCATACCGTCGCGGTAAAATGAAATCAGTATTTCTTCTTTACTCTGCATCGAATGAATAAGGCTACGTTCAATTTGTTCTTTCATATCTTCACTAACGACCGGCTTCGGTGTTTTATTTAAATCGTTCAGTATTCCTCTGATTCCTTCAAATTGTTCCGGAAGTGAAGCAAATGGTTGCCACTTCACCATTCCACGCCCCTTTATTTTCGGCACTCCCCAGTTTTCGTTTTCCATGATGATCCCCCGATTCGTGTAATTTATGTTTATTATACACGAACATGAGTTCCATTCCTAGTTGATTGTAGAATTAACAATCGTTTTATTCTTTTAATCGATTGAGGTATTTACGATACTCTTCCCAATAGTGAGTTTTGTGAATATCGCTAATCAGAAACTGTTCATCATTTATAGAAATAGCTTCTCCTTTTACAAAATTATCTCCATCCTCCGGTTCAATGTAAAACGCTTTATACCCTTTTTCGTTTAAAAAATCTGCAAATGTTCTGTTCGCCATGTAAATCTCTCCTTTTATTATTCTGAATTGTCTTATAATTTAATTATAACATAAACTTAATGTTGAACTGTTTTTGAGGACATTCAGAATACTAACGATAATTTTACATATCCCAAAAATCATCAGCCTTAACCCTCGAATCAAATTCCCTCAATACCTTCAATATCTTCTGCATTGTCTTCCTTGTTGGCGATCGGTCTGGATTATTCGCTAAATCACCAATTGTATTTCTTCCAAGTCCCGATTTTCTAATCAACCATTCCTGTTCGATTCTATGTTTATCTAAAAATTTACCAAGTGGCGTCCTTGTCTGTTTCCATCTAAACCTCCACACACTACTCACTCCCTATGAAAATTGTTATCTATAGTAATGTCCTCATTACACAAAAAATAAACCCCTAAAAATAGGGGCTTAAAAATGGTATATAGATGACAAGTTTCTACGAAAATCTACGTTTCAGTAAGGAGAGTTTTTTGCCCGGTTCTTCAGCGTAATACTTCATATAATCGCACATTAGGATGTTAATCAATTTATCAGCGGTATATCCATGTAGTGGGAATGAATGAGCCATATCGGAAAAGAATACTTCAATCCGGCGCAATGTCTTCCTATCAATTTTCACATCTATCGTTCCATAACGTTCATCGTTTTCATTAAATTCTAATTCGTAATCTGTATAATGCTTCTTACTCTCTAGGATTTGATATAACTGTTCCATACTGTTCTTGGACCTTATATGTTCGAGAAAGTCCTCCACTAATATTTCAGCTAAGTCACTAGCATTACACTCGTATTCTTCCTCTTCCATATCTTCAATTATGATGTTCATTCGGAATAAATAAATTTTGAGCATTTTAACTTCAAATCGATACTTATCTTTTAATTTTAATTCAATTTTAGTTCGTTCCCACCAATTATTAGCGCTCATAAGTTGGATTTCTTTTGTCATCACATCGTATTTACTGTACATGCTGTCACTCCTTACATTGTGCGTAATGCGAAGCATAAAATACGTGTTGCGGCTGCTCGTTGTGAAACTCCCCATTCGATTGCTAATTGGACAAGCTTAGAGTGCGCTCCCTGATCCAATTTCGCATGAATGTACTTTTTGGTATCTTTATAGTCATATGCATGTATCTCATTTATATAATCAATTCTGAGGTGCTCTGTGATTAATTTGGACATATATTGTGTAGTTGTTATTCCTTCTTTGAATGCTGAGGTTCTTATTAGTTGCCTTTGTATTTCATTTACGGGGATTTTTACGTCTTTCTTTTTATCAGAACGAATTTTACGAGGTTGTAAGTTTGTTATTGTAGTAGATTGTTTTCGAGGTTCAAACATAGGGTTAACATTGCTCATGTTGCTCCCCTCTTTCGAAAATTAACCTCCTCCCTCTTATTTATCTCAGGGACACTTTTCCACAATTCCAATACTCCATGAAAAAATGGTTAAAAGAGAGGAGGGAGATTATATTTTACTTAAATAACTATTAATTCATTTTGTTCCAATTATCAAGACCATCAATTAAATTCATAGCATTATCAGCAACTTCATCGGTAGGTTTATCGACTTCTGTTTCCTCAATTTGCACACCGTTAGTTCTAACGTTGATTAATAATTTCTTTACTATTTCAATTGGGTCTTCTTCTCCGGCTACTTCAGAAAGAACTTGATACATTTCTAAACGTTTTTTAACTTGATCATTAACGTATCCTTTTTCTCCTTCGCCTTCTTTTTCTAATTTCATAATTAGGTTATAAAGTCTTTCATCCTTTTTAGGATTCAACTCAATTTGCAGTTTTTTCTTTTGTGAGTTTGTCAAATACATCACATCCTAAATAGTAGTATCCTAATAGGTTAGCTTCTTGACCATTTTCTAGAACCGCAAATGTTGGGAATTGCTCTTTTTTCTTTTCGATACGCTTCTTGTGAAGAGCAGCCATTCCGCCAGTCCATACAATCTTATCGTATACAGCTAAGTTGAACTTTTGAGATACCTCACGAAGCGCTGCATCAAAATGACGTTGTAATTCAGCATCAACTTTCTCTGCTACGTCTTTGTGAGTGTATAAGTCATATAATGAACCGTTATACTTATAGCCGTTCTCAAGAATATAGTGCATGTTAGAAACACTTAAATCAGGAGTTTCACCGATGTTATCACGAACGATTTGTTCAATAGTCATGAATGCTTTTTCACAACCCAATTCAGTCCCTAATCGATCAATAACAGCATTACCAGACATATCTGTAACATCGAATGTACCGAATCCGCCATCAATAATTAGAATACGATCTTCTTTTTTGATGATGTCCTTCTTAACTAGATAGTATTGCGTTCCGACTGGCTGCGGGATTACTAAACACTGTTTCACTTTAATAGTGATTAATTCGCCATTAACTTTAACAGCAGTTTCTTCCATAGCTACTTTTTGCAATGACTCACGTTGATTACCAAAGTGAGATACAGGAAGACCAGTAACGAGTAATGGAATCGTAACGTTCTTTTTGAAGTCTTTCGCAATAAATCCGAATAGTTGTTTCTTAAACGTTGGGTCTTCATAACGCTTCGCTTTATTCTCTCCAAGAGCACGAACAAGTGGAAGTTTAGATTTTCTTGCTTCTTCTCCTATGTAGTAAGTAGAGTCAGTGTTTGTTAGTTCGATCTTCGTGAATTCAGCTTCATTGTAATAGTCATCTACAGGTGCTAACACCGATAATTCCGTAATAACAGCCGCTTCTAAGTCTTTATTCTTCTTGGAAGCTCGCTTTGTAAAGCCATTTCCTAAGTCAATTGCATATGGATTTCCTAATAACATATACATTCCCCTTTCGAAACCAATGGTTAATCATTGATATTTTTGATTCTAACAGATACTTACGTTTGAATTCAATGAAATATACCAAAAACAATATTTTTTCATTGGTTAATCATTGATTGTTAATTTGCGAGGTTATTAGTCTTCACTAACGTCCTCGCCGAACACATGTAGCGAATCATTAGACAAGCTTATACAATCCTCCCTAAATATCGTTTACGGTTCGTTACGACTCAATAGAACTCCTTAAGATTCGTTAAAATCCCCTACAAACCGAAAAATCTCTTTTTCACAACAGATACAGTATGTGAAATTTCACTTATAAAAGGTTATCCGAAAATAACCTATGCTCTTTTGTATTGTTTCAGTATCTCTTCAAATTTCTTTTCAGCTTCACCATTATTTTCCGTTTGATCAGTTAATTCTTCTTCCGGATTACTCTTCCACTCAGGTACTGGATCTTTACGTATGATCTTTCGGCCATTAGAACGATTATTCTTTTCTTGTTGCTTTCGTTTGAAGTCTTCTGTGTACACATCAATATCTTCGACTTGTTTAACCCCAAACTCATGCCATTTATTTAAAATACCCTCTATATAACGCAACTCAACTTTATCTGCTTTAATTGCTATTCTGATAGCTTCAATGAATATTGCATGTCCATGTTCACCGAATGTAGAAACCCATTGTTCTATTTGAGTTCTTTCGTCTTTAGAAATCCTTTTAATACCTTTAGATTCTTTATAATAATTAATAGCATTACTACTACTACTTATATAAGTATTAAAAGAAGTATTAAAAGAAGTATTATTATTACCTTCAAAATTTGAACTACCTGGTTCATTTTTTGAACTACCTAGTTCATTTTTTGAACTACCTGTTTCGTTATTTTTAGGTGGTTCATTTTTTGAACTACCCTCTTTAATTTTCTTATTTTCTTCTTTCATAATCTTCTTAGCGTTTTTACGTTCTTTGTCACGTTGACGCTTTTTCTCTACAGCCACTTCATTATCAATAGAGCTATAACGAATAGCCTCTGGTATTTCTAAAAGCCAGTACGTGTTAGGGTGATACTCACCATTAGCCTTTTTACCACCTTCTTCAACTTCGACTAGATCCATATCAACTAAACGTTTTATTGATTCACGAATTGTGTTTTTACTTTTTGTCGCACACATTGCAGCAATCGTTCCGATTGACGGTTTAACAGTACTGGTTTCATCATAGAAGTTAAATCTCTCTAGTACGATGTAAACGAGTTTATCGATTGCATACTCAAATGTAATACAATCTAAAATCTCGTTATCTATTTGTGTAAATTTGTTTTTCTTTCTACTTTTGACTTTGAATGCGTCTTGGTTGTTATTTTTAGACATAAAAAATCCTCCATTTTCCACCCCGGCTTAAAATTGGGTATAGGAAAGTAGAGGATTTTGTATTTACGTTTTTTTAAAGTTATGATACTATCAATATAGAAAGTATTAACTTAATGACGTAACTTACAAAACCTCTGCTTAACAAGTTTTTAAATGGTGTCTTGGCGACCAACCTTTGACCATCTAAAAACTACCGCCGGGGGTTTTTTTATTTTATATAAAAGTTATTTGTTTGAAAATCTATGTATCTATCCACAATCTTAACAGAAGATTGACGAAAAAAGAAGAGAAATCGGGAAGCTTAACGAGGATTGAAGGTTCTTGGTATAATTTAATAATGCACAAGTGCAAAATCACATATAACCCACCTACGGAAATAGGTGGGCTTTTTATTGTATAAAGAAAAGACACCCTAAGGTGCCTCCCTCCGACTTGAACCACTTTAATTTTAATACTATGTAAATTACTTCTTAGATAAGTCCACATTGTCTGCTTTGTTTACTTGTGTCGCAGCAGCTGGTTCAGCTTGCATACTTTTTAACATATTCGGATCAATATTAACTTGAACTGTATTTACGTTATTAACGTTATTCGTCCCAGCAGTACGAGCAGCGAATAACGCATTTTTGTAATCTACACGCCCGCTTAGTAAGAATAGATCAATCACCCAAAGAAAACCGAATCCGCCTACTGTAAGTAAATTCAGTATCCCCATACCAATATCACCAACATAAAACCTTCCTGCACCCAAAAAACCTAAGAAAATATGTAACAGATAAGCAACACCTTTAGACTTCATTTTAATTTCTCCCTTGTTTAGTTTATTAAATTGTAAGATTTCCACCCAAGCATAACAAAACAATTTGCACATTCTTGTCGTATTTTGTCGAAAGGAAATAAAAAAGAGAGCCTAAGCCCCCTTTGGATAAATTGGTCAAATTATGTCAAATTTTACCTCTAGATATTGGAAAACTTTTCTTTTATGATGAAGTCAACAGAAACACAACATTTGAAATATAAGGCGCTGCAACGCTGTATATTTCTCTTCCAAACCTTCTCAATAGATTTAGGTTAACCCAATGATTAAAACTGCTTACACACGAAAATGAGAGGTGTGATGTCTACATGAAATACTTTTTAACTAAGTAAGTGTATTCAACTAAAAGATTCAATGCCTTCTTTTGTGGTTCCGTGTCCAAATTGGATATCTGATCTAAAATCACTTCAAATTGTGGTGGCATACGATATGTCCTGCCAACTAGATTGTCGATTGATATATTGTACAGATCGCTAATTTTTATTAGCGTAGATATATCAGGTTCAGAACGTCCAGCTTCCCAGTTTGTATATGTAGACCGAACTACATTCAAATGGTAAGCAACGTCATTTTGAGTTAATTTGTTTTTCTTCCGAAAGTATACTAATCGTTCCCCAAGCAATGATTATCCACCGCCTTTTTAATCTTTGACAATTATAATCGAATAAGGGAAACAAATGGTATATATTCGGATAAAACGATTAAATGTGTAACATTTATCATTTATAATGATTTATTTTAAATCATATAAAAATAAAAAGAACATAAGTTCTGCTTTTGTGGTAAAATATTCATATGGGTTCTTTATTTACGAAAAATGCATCATTGCATATTTTATTCCGTAAAACATGAGAAACGTTGATATACAAAGGTTTCTCAACTTTCTCAATATTTGTCTGATAACTCTATGACTGAATGTTGGGAAATTTGTGGTATTATGATAGTAACTAAAAAAAACGGACGTGAAAAAAAGACCTACAACTGTGTAAGTAGTGCTGGTAACACTCTTACACCGTCCTCCCTAAGAGCGCTAGGGAAAACACTTGTCATAAGTCTTCATACATAATTATAACACACAACTTAGATATATTGACACGTTTTCCTGTAAATGTAAAAACCTAGGGGTAACGTGTCTTTTTTGTCCAACAAGGGGGCAAATTTTGTGCATGATATTTCCGTTAATGAATCTAAACAAGAATTCATGAGTGATTTATTAAGAAAATTAAAAGACGATTTATTCGTTTCTAAAATCACGAGAGAAGAGCTAGCGAAGTATGTCGGAGTAGCGAAAAGCACACTGTCAGATATTTTGAATGAAAAAACGGAAATTAGTTTTAATTATTTAGTAAAAATAATTATGAAACTTTATGATTCACCTGCACCAACATTAAGAAATGATATGATCTCTGAATATCTTGCCTATGCAAAACCCGAAAACCAAAGGGAAGCTATGGAGTATGCGGCATTTCGAAGAGAATTCGATTCTTTGAAAGAAATTATTGATAAAGAACTGAGTTCTCCAACTGACATGAACAGAGAATGGGCAAAGGTATATAACGTTATTTATGAACACTGTAGAGAAAAGGATGAAGATGAGCCTAAATATGATCCTTATAATTTTTATGATGATTTAGATGATTTAAAGAGCGTGATTGCTACTAAGGAAATGAAAACATTAATAGAAATTTTAAAATGTCAAACCCTTTACCAAATGAAAGAATATAAGGTTTTATTCAAACGGATTGCAAAAGTGGAAAAGAAAATAAACAAAACGGTCAACAAATTCATTCGTAACAGTCATTTAGTACGAATGAAAGAAGGTATGATAGTTACCTACCTGATGCAAAATGAAATAGTACAAGCAAGGGAACATTGCAACGGTTTATTAGATATTTGTGATAAGAATCCTGATTTTCTAATTCAAAAAGCAAGCGCTTATTTCAGTCTCGGGGAATCCTATTTGTTTGAAAGCTACGAACAAGCAAAGAAAATGCTAGAAAAAGCACTATATATTTTAGAGAATGGTGCCTTTACAGTTGGAGAAGATGTTAAAAGGAAAAAACAAAAAGTGGAGAATACATTAATCTTTTTGAAAATTCACCATTACAGGGATATACATACATTGCCGAAAGTTCTTGATAAAGTCGGTTATGCTTATTTAGAATTAAAAAAAGGAAACAAAACGAAGGCAGAATTGATTTTGCTAGAGATAGAAAAAGAAAATGGTTCCTTAAATGAATTCGAAACTTGCTATATGGGGTTAGCGAAAGACGACAAATATTTACTAGAAAAATCACACAAAATGTTTTTAGAAAAAAAGAGCCTTTTTTATGCGAAAATACCACAATTATACTTGGGCTATAATTGAAAAAATGGTATAATAATCTTATGAGAAGAGGTGAATTTATTGAAAAAAATTTTAATGCTTTTACCGATTTTAGCAATTGCTGGATTGTTTGCTTTCTCAGCTGATCAAAAAGTTGAAAATCCAAAACAAGAAGCAGCAGGCTACGAAAATGTAATTATGTATTCAAACGAACCAGGCGGTGGCGGCTGGTAAACGTTAATAATATAAATAGAAATGCGATCGTCCTGAAAAGGGTGGTCGCATTTCGTGGTTTTAGGGGTTGTTCGGTTTTTACCAAAAAAGACAAAAGCCGAAACTATGTGAAAGATTCACAAACTACTAAGAAGAAAACAGGGGGTTTTTAGGATGGAGAAGTATACGGAGTTAGAATTGTTACTGGATAAGGCAAAGGGCGGGGACCAAGAGGCAATTCTAGCGTTAAATGAAATAATGGAGCAATTAAATCAATTCCAATCGGAAGTTTAAATAAAAAAAATAGACGATTGTTAGCTGTATATCGCCATCAATCGTCTAAACTGTTTACTGCACCTTTAATCATATTTAATATTAGTTTTTGTTTATCATCATCAAGCTTCTCTATCTTGTTGATCATGTCTTGTAATTCTGTCTTAACCTCGGATGACTGACTTTCATCTAAGTTTTTATAATTAGAAAGTCCGATAACATAGTCTGCAGATACTTTACCTAAGTTAGAAATCTTAGTTACTGTATCTCTAGAAGGTTTTTTCTTACCTGATTCAATTAAGGATACCATTCCTTTACTTACTTCAATAGCATCAGCGAAACTTTGCTGACTCATAGCTAGACGGTTCCTGATTTCTTTAACACGAATTCCAATAATATTTTCTATCATATTAAAACTCTCCTTTAATCGGACTACTATAAGTAGTTCCCTCATATAAAATGTAACAGAAAAGTTTACTCAAAGACAACTTTTATTTTTATTTTATGATTTTTTTAAAATTATATGTTTACTTTAGGTAAACAGTGTTATATAATCAAATCAACGAAACGAATAAAGGTGATTAACATGGCGAAGTTAAATAAGCAAAAGGCTAAACAGATACGGTTACAGCTAGGTTATAGTCAAGAAGAAGTAGCTAAACACCTAGAATGTACAAAAGGATCTTACTGCCAAATGGAATTAGGTTATCGGCAACCTAGCCTTGATAAACTAGGGAAGTTGTCAAAGTTATATAAAGTATCAACAGATGAACTTTTAGAAATAAGTTAACTATAGGTAGTCAAAAAAATTTAAACTTATGTTTACCTAAGGTAAACGTATGAGGAGGAAAGAAAATGAATCAATTACAGGTTTTCAACAATAAAGAGCTAGGCCAAGTTCGAACGGTGGTACAAGGTGAAGATGTTTGGTTTGTAGCAAAAGATGTATCTGACATCTTAGGTTTTAGTGAAGCAAGCGCGATGACAAGAACATTAGATGAAGATGAAAAGGGTCTGCACAATATACAGACCGTTCAAGGAGTGCAAAAATTAACGGTTATTAATGAATCAGGATTGTATTCCTCAATCTTGAGATCACGTAAAAAAGAAGCTAAACAGTTCAAAAAATGGGTAACAAGTGAAGTACTTCCTTCTATTAGAAAACACGGAGCATATATGACAGATCAAGTCCTGGAACAAGCAGTAACTAATCCAGACTTCGCAATCGGTCTCCTCACTAAATTAAAAGAGGAAAAAGAAAAGCTTGCAGCAGCACAGCAACAAATCGTACAGCAACAACCACTGGTAACATTCGCTGAAGCGTGTATGCAGTCAGATCAAACGCTAAAAGTAAGTGAAGTTGCAAAGTTAGCGGCTAAACATAATGTCAAAATCGGGCAACGTCAGTTATTCGCAAAGCTTAGAGAGTGGGAGCTAATGTTCAAGCGTTCTACTGAACCAACACAAAAAGCAGTTGAAAGAGAATTATTTGAGGTTGCACAAGGTGTTAAACAGAAACCTAGTGGAGAGCCATTCACATGGACAACAACATACGTAACACCAAAAGGACAAGCATACATCATAGACCGACTGAAGAAAGAAAATGAACAGAAGGCGGTGTAAACAATGGAAGAAAGCACATTCTCATTATGCATGGTACTGGTGGTAGTCATAGCATTCAAAGGATTCATCTATCTGATGGAACGCATAGACAAACGGATTATGAAGGATGAAAAGTGATGGATAAACAGCAGAAGGATAAGGAAGACAAAGAAAGCATCATCAAAATGATACGAGATTTAAAGGCTAGAGGCGTACATAACAGCGTGGCAGTCATCGAGAAGTACCATTATATAACTCTAGCAAAATAGAAAAAGAGCCTTGAGTGTGAAGCTCAAGACTCATCGTATAAGGGTATAAGGTCGAGTCACCAACCTTATGACCTGATGATACCACGAATTTACAAATATAGGCAAGCCTTTGCTTGTCGAAATGTCCAGGAACTACATAAAACCTAAAGTGCTTGGTGCCCCCACCAATACAACTGTTCCTGGATGTTTCGATGCGTAAAGCATCAGACAAAATAAAAAGACCACACTACGCCTAATGTGGTCTGGAGAAAAGAAATGTAAATCTTTCTACTTACATTATACCAAATCTTTTCTCCATAAGTAAATAAGGAGGAATTGGAAATGATTGAAAACGGAATGTTAATTGGCAATCATCACGATTCATCAGCAAGAGACTTCATTGAACTTTGTTGCGGATGCGAGGGTGAGATCTACTTCGGTGAAAGTTGCTTAGATTTTGGTGGCGATTATCTACACGCAGAAACAGAATGCATCAAACAATATGTAGAGTCTCATTCTACAAAGAAAGTGGCAGGTGAATAATATGGGCCTACAAAACAAAATTGAAGCTGAAATTCAAATTCTTATGAGTTTAGTTGAACGATATAAGCAAAGTAACGAACCAAATGCATCATCAATGGTTCTAGCATACGAATACGGGTTAAAAGCACTAATGGAAGTGTATGAAGCTAGTAAGCAAGTAGAAGTAGCACCATTTTAAAAGAGAGGGAGATTCATATGACAACTGAAAATTACTTTTCTAAATTAGCTCAAATAGATTGCTCGGAACACGTTGAAAAGAAAGGTCGCTTTAGCTACTTATCATGGGCGTGGGCAGTTAAGAAGCTTCGTGAAGTAGATCCAACAGCAACATGGGAAGTGAAACGATTTGACGGCGTTCCTTACCTTAAAACGGATTGTGGTTACTTTGTAGAAGTTGAAGTAACTGTACAGGGATTACCACTAAGTCAGATTCACCCAATACTTAACAATCAAAACAAGCCGATTGCGGAGCCAAACAGTTTCGATATTAACACTAGTATTCAACGCTGCTTAGTAAAAGCAATTGCACTTCATGGATTGGGATTATACATCTATGCAGGTGAAGATTTACCTGAAATACAAGAAGATCCAATTTCTTCACAACAAGTTGGAGCAATCAAATTAAACATCAAAAAGCTCGCTACTCTTCGAAAAGTAGATGAAGACACGATAAAAGGTTATTTAAAAATCGGTGAAGTTACCGAATTAACATCCAAGCAAGCTGATGAAGCACTTAATAAGTCAGCGAAATGGGTTAAACAAGCAGAAAAAGAAGCGGATGAATCAAAAGAACAACAAGAAACACAAACAGAAACGTCTTAAATAAAGCGAGGATTGAGCAATGGAAACTGTTACTATTCATCGTTATCGATATCAAGAGATTATCAAAGCTGTTAGAGAGAAGGAGGATGCGGGGTACGACTACGTTACCCCAATCCAGAAATTATATAAAGCTGGTAAGGATTATAAAAACGTAAAGCAAAAAGTTCATGGATTAAGCAAAAAGAAATCATGGGTTTATACAGGTCAGAATGATGAATTTAGCTACATGTGCGTTATGAGGAAGGTGAACTAATGACAGAGATTTTATTCGATAAAAGACGCGGTTTCTTCATGGTAGAAAACGACGTTATAGATAATGGCGACTTAGATGTTTATGAATTTAAAACTTACGCAGTAATTTTACGACACGCGAATAAAGAAACGCAGTCAGCCTTTCCGTCTCTTAACACACTCGCTAAAAAAGTAGGGTGTGGAAAGAAAAAGATTGTTGATTGTATTAAATCCTTAATAGATAAGGGATATATAGCGAAGATTACTCGGAAAGATGATAAAGGTGACAATTTATCTAATATTTACCACATTTTGCAGACACCTAGTATCTCAGAGAAACAGGGGGTAGTGTCTGAGGGGAACAAGGGTAGTATCTCAGAGAAACTAGGGGTAGTGTCTGAGGGAAACACTAACAATACTAATCTTAACAAAACTAAATTAACAACAATTAACCCACGTAAAAACGTGAGTGATAGTTATTCTGAAGACTTTGAAAACCTTTGGAAAACCTATCCTAAAAAGATTGATAAAAAATTAGGATATAAGTCCTTCAATACAGCTATAAAGAAACATTCATTTGAAGTCATTATGTCTGGTGTAAAAGGATACGCAGATCACATTAAAAGAAACAGAACGGAAACAAAGTTCGTAAAACACGCTTCTACCTTCTTTAATAACGAATGCTATCTCGAATATATAGAACAACCTAAGTCATCAGTACCTAATAAACCGAAACAAACAGCTAACTATTCTATTGATAATTTACTTGATTGAGGTGTAACGGATGGATAAGTACCAGGTTCATTACGAAAATGAATGTCATAGTCTCGGCATGATGATGCGAGATAACAGTTTAATAGATGAAACACGATTAAAACCTAAGCATTACATGAATCCACACAATAAAAACTTGTTTAAAGTCATGAAGGAATTACGAAATGAGGACAAGCCAGCTGATATGAACTCTCTCGCTCAAGTAGGAGAGAACAGAATGGCAATGTTTGGCGGTGTAAATACATTAAGTAACGTTTATGGATTGGGAGTATTAAGTCATAACTTCAAATTCACACAAGACAAGATGATCGAGTTCGTGGCGATTGAAGAAGCCTTGCAAGAAGTTGAAAACTTTAAGGATAAAACGAAGTTCGTACACAGTTCTAAACAACTTAATGAACTAATTTCAAAGATTAATAATGTTCAAGTTGCCACTTTAAAGCCTCAGCCTTCGTTTAAAGAGAAGTTACAAATTAGGGTGCAACAACATAGTTCTATGCCGGAACATGGCTTGAGCGGAACGCCAACAGGGTTTACAAGTATCAACAACGCATTAGATGGATGGCAACCTTCAGATTTAATTATCGTGGCAGCAAGACCTTCAGTCGGGAAGACAGCTTTCGTATTAGAAACAATGCGACGTGGTGCAAAAGCAAGCAAAGACTACATGGGTACATTCTTCTCATGTGAAATGGATGAAACAAAGATCATTGACAGATGGATTGCGACAGAAGGAAAGATTCCAGTTGCTACAATGAACAATCCAAACAAATTCTTTAATGGTCGCCAAGAATATTGGGAGAAATACCACAAAGCATGCGGAGAGCTTGCAGAACTTAATATAAATGTTCGATCTGAAAAGGGAATTAATGAGATTCGTGCAGTGATTCGTAAAACTGTAAATGAGAATCCAGGTAAGAAACACTTATTTGCAATAGATCACTTAGGGCATGTGGACATTGATGAGTCCTTCGATAGTAACCATTTGAAATTTACATACATCATGAAACAGCTGAAAGACATGCAGAAGGAATTTAACGTGCCTATCATCCTTGTAGCACAGCTTAATCGTGGAGTAGAGGGTAAACAAGATAAAGCGCCAGCAATGTCCGATATCAGGGAGTCAGGAAGTATAGAAGAGATTGCAGACGTGATTATCTTCCCTCATAGACCGGCTTACTTTGATAGAGAGCAAAGAGAAGTAGAAGATATCCATGAAGTGGAGTTAATTATTGCGAAGAACCGTAACGGATTCGTTGGAACGTTGCCATTCCAGTTCGTTAAGAAAACGAATTTATTCATCGAAAAAGGAGTGTAAGCGAATGACGGTTATGGATATGTATACAGAAGCGAAGAAGGATAAAATCTTGAGTTCGTGGCTGTTAATTGAGTACCTTGTATTCGAAAAAAAGGCAATAACATTTGCTGATAGCGTGGACAAGCTCACTTACTTCTTTGAAGAGAGATTCAGAAACAAAATGAATGAGTACTTAGTGGAGTACATGAGACAACGCGGAATCAATGCGGCAGTGTAAGGATGATGAGAAATGACAAGAGATGAAGAAAAGTTAAAGGAGTTGTATGCAAGGGCGGCAGGATTGGATGAAGATCTACCTGGTGACTTGCTACAAAAACTCAAGATATATGGAGATATCCTTTCTCTAACTGGAAAATTACACGCTTCAGCTTTGAGTGATTGGAAAATGGCAGAAGCAATTCGAAAAGAAACTATAGCGAAGTGTTTCACTTATGATCCAAACGGAACAGCAAAGGAACGTGAAATGAAAGCAGAGTTTGCAGCAAGTGAACATAGAAAAGCAGAAGCGAAAGCAGAATCTGCATGTATGAGATGGAAGAACGCTTATAACTCGACAACTGAAATTATAAACATTTTGAAGATACAACTAAGGGATATGAAAGATTTGAATAGCGGAGGCGTATAAAATGGTCAGTCAACTAAGCTTTGACGACATATTGGGTACTTTCGATTACAAAGCAAAGAGCACATCAGAGCAATTCCTAGCGAAGACACAGGGAATCCCTACTTACACCGTGGATTTCTTCGATAAAGATCAAAGGCAAAAGTTACGGTGGTTTGAAGCGAAGACAAAGAGCGAAGCCGAGGGAATGGCTAGGAAGAAATACGGGCAGATACAGATTGTTAACACGTACATTTCAGATAAAAGTTTGCAAGAAATAATGGCGATGGATTAGGAGGAAGAAGGGAAATGGATGTAATGAATTTTCAAACTGCAAAGGATAAGCTGGAAGACGTTTTAAATAGTGGGCGAATGACTACAAAAGCCAAAGAAGATATTAAAGCAGTGGTAGACATGCTGACAGAAAACTTAAGACGTTACGAAACAAGAGATAACGCAAAAGAATTGGGGTTGCAAACTTGTTATAACAATCCTTCTATTTCAAGAGATATACAGAGAGCTGTGAGAGTGTTACAAACACATCCAGCTCAGTATGACATTGCTACAGATGATTTGAAGAAGTTACAAGCAATGCAAGAAGACATATTACATGCGTTGGAATTACTGGATGAAGATGAAAAACAGTTGATGAAATACACGAAGGACTTAATTAATGTGAGGAAACAACGTAGGGCTGCAAAAGATTACTTAGAAATCGCTACTCCGCTCAAGAAGTTAGCAAATAAGTACCCTAATATTGGTAAAGATTTAAACCAATGTTTAAAAAACGCAAGAGAGATTGAAGAATTTCATAAAAAAAGAATATACACACCTCGTGAATTAACTGCTATAGAAGAAGCGTTTAAAAAACTAGAAGTAGTTTAGGAGGGAGATAATGACTTTGAATCGGTGGTTGACTGATGAGGAATATGCAAGGGCAGCGGCTAACGGAGTGAGCAGAGAAAGGTTGAACAGTCGTGTCTATGATTTTGAATGGGATTTAGAGTTAGCGATATCAGCACCAATCGGGACAGTCAGGCATGAATACGAAAGGAAACATGCAAAGTGGCTTAAATTAGCATCGGAAAACGGTATTAACCTTAGCACCTTTTATAGCAGATTAGAGCTAGGATGGGAGTGCCAAAAGGCTGCGACAAAGCCCGTAAGAAAAAAGAGCCAGGCAGAAAAAAAGTGGTTGAATATCGCTAAACAAAATGGAATTAGCTATCAAACTTTCATGTCACGAATTCATACACGGAAATGGGAGTTAGAGAAAGCAGCAACAACACCACCAATCAATACAGGAAGACGTTGCTCAGTAAAAGTTAAGGAGGAAGCGTTGTGAAGTATTACGGTCCTGTTATTACTGATGAAGATTACGAGAAGGCTGCTAAAAATGGTATTAGCAAATCAAATGTATACCAGCGAGTTAATGAGTACGGATGGGAGTTAGAACGCGCTATAACGGTACCGATTAGAAAGCGAAAAGGTGGAATTAACGCTAGTATGATAACGCTCGCTGAACGTAATGGAATTAGCAAGGTAACTTTCTGCAAAAGAATCAAAAATGGTATGGATCCGTATGAAGCGGCGACGAAGCCAAAAGGATATGAATCATACTTAGAATTATCAAGGAAGAACGGAATTAAAGATGCTACCTTTTACCAAAGAATCACTAGAGGAATGAAACCTTACGAAGCGGCAACAAAGCCAGTGGTGAGTCGGAAGAGAGCACAGCAAATCAGCTAGGAGGAAATGAAATGAAAGAATTGGACTTGTTTTATAAAGCTTTGAAAGAAGAATTGAATGGAGAACAAATGGAAGTTGGAGATGAATTCGTGTACACATGTAACAACGCGGTAGTCATCTACAACATGGATTACAACGAAAAGAAAGAGAAAACATTAGGTATCCGCATTATTGGTGGAAAGGCAGTTCACATAGATACTGAATTACCGATTTTCGAATAGGAGGCAACATGGACAGGCAAGACGTTTTAATCAACAAATTAATCGATAATCACATATTCAAGCTAGCCGATGGGCGCGATCTCTTTGAGGGGAGTTGCGAGGAACTGGCGGGGCTGTTGGAAAGGGATGAGAAGAATGAGGGAGATTAAGTTTCGCGGAATGCCGATTGAGGATTACGGTGATACAAAGTGGTTTTATGGAAATGCGATTGTAAATTATGACGATAAATTAGCTTACATCGAGGCATCTGGTCAAGGGTTTACACCAGTTAAATGGGGAACGGTCAGTCAATACACAGGTTTAAAGGATTCGAAAGGTAACGAAATTTATGAAGGTGACATAGTACATGTTTGGGAGCAAGATTCGTTTATTCCAAACCGAGATTCAGGTGGAGGTATCATCGATTACGACTGCGTAGATGGATTCTCGCAACTTGGTGTAGTTAGTTTTAAGGGATCATGGTACACACACGAAACAAAACAACACTTAGAAGGTCGAGAAGAACAAATATATGCTCCATTAGATTTCACTAATGATTTGTTTGTTGCAGGGAATATCCATGAGAATGCAGATCTTTTAAATGGAGGTAAGAACAAATGAGGGAAGCGATTGAGGAGTATATCGAACAGTTACAACAATCGGCAGTTGAAAACAGAAAAGAAGCGGACAAGGCTTACGAAGCTGAAGATTTAGGGCTTGCTGGCTTCTACAGAGGGAAATGGATTGCAAATGAAGGGACAGCAATGGCACTAATGACTATCTTATCTAAATTTAAGGAGGAATAGCGATGAGATATACACGTAATAGACAGATTGGCAAAGCTATGAAGGATTCTAGTTGGATGACTATGAAGAACGATAAAATATCAGAGGTCAAAACCAGTGAGTTAGACCATACATTCGAATGGCACCGAGAGTATAACAATGTGAGTATTCAAGACGGAGATAAGATACTATTTATAGATTTGTATGAAGTAGATTTTTGCTATTACTAAGGAGGAAGAACAATGAAATATACACAGCATGGAGCATTTGAAGTAACTCAATTATTAGCAGAAGCAAAAGGAGAGAAAAAGTGATGCGAATCGTTGTAGTTAAGGCAGTAATTGAAGGTGAAAATGAATGTGTATTAATGGGAGCGTATCCTACAAATCAGGAAGCTGATGAAAGAATCAAAGAATTAAATGAACGATATAAGGATGATAAGGATACTCGATATACAAAAGAAGAAACGGAATTAAGTAACTTCAAACCAAGATATGAATAAAAAAGGAGACTGAAGAGAATGGCAACTAAGATTATTATGTTTACAAAAAATGATTGCCCAAACTGCAAAAGAGCAAAGCATTTCTTGGGATTTGCACCAGTGGAAATTGAATTAGAAGAAAGAAATATTGAAGAAAATGAAATCTATAAGGTTGAAGCTGAGGACTTAGGGTTAATGAGTTTACCAGCATTTAAGTTTGAGAATGGGAATATCGTTAGGGGATTTGAAGAAGGGAAAATAATGAACGAATTAGGACTATAGGAGGGATTGCATGAAGAAAGAAACCAAAATACAGGTGGAAGGTGAGCTTAAAACAGTAGAAAGCGAGATTCGTAAGATGGAATATCACTTGGTGGGATTGGATAACGAGAAGCGGAAGACGAAGCTTTCATTGGAAGTGCTGAAGAAACAGAAAGAGAAATTGAAAAGTTATTTATAAGGAGTGGATACGAATGTTGAATATACAAAAGATTTTCGAAGCGCAGGACAAGCTAGATCGTAAGGTTGTTGAGGTTCATGGGCTAGAAGGACAAAACCTAACTGGAGACGTGACACAGGCTTTATACACGGAGCTAGGGGAGCTATCCAACGAAATCGGTTTCTTCAAATATTGGAAAGAGAACAAGAAAGATGATAAGGCGCGTCAGTACGATGAGTGGGCGGATTGCATGCACTTTATGGCGAGTTTGGGTAATAAGTATGGGCATAGTGATTGGATAACTAAAGTTGATATCGACAATATACAATGTCGTCCATACACAAGAACAGATACTTCATTCCATGACTTGTTCGAAAACATATATAGATTGGAATTGAATGAATGGGATGAGTACACGGAAGCGCTGATGGCTCTATTAGCAATCGGAATTAAAATCGGGATGGCATTTGAAGATATGGAAAAGGCGTATTTCGATAAGAACCAAGTTAACTATGATCGTTTGAATTCGGGATATTAAGACCAAATTTGAATTTTGTAGAAAAATGAGGATTAGAGATGAAAACTTCCATAGGTAATATAACTTTGAATCCTAAAATAAAATGCTTCCTCTTAGGCCATTATTGGGTATTTAGTCTTAAGGAAGTTAAACACAAATGTTTAAGATGTGGAAAAGATAGATATTGAACAAAAACTTCATTTTAGTAGAAAGCGAGGTGGTGATATGAGTCTTACTTTTATAGACTTATTCGCCAGGCGTGGGCATGATGAGAATCGGATTAGAACAAGCAGGGCATAAATGCCTCGGCTATTGTGAATGGGATAAGGCAGCAAGAAAAACATACGAAACAATGCATGAAGTTAATGTGGAAGGCGAGTGGACGGAACATGATATCAGAAACGCAAAAGGAACTACTATTCCGAGGGCTGATATTTGGACAGCAGGGTTTCCTTGTACCGATATTTCCAAAAATGGAAAACAAAAAGGACTTGCAGGAGAACGATCAGGACTATTTACAGAAGTTATCCGGCTCATCAAAGAAGTACCTGAATATAAGAAACCTGCCTACTTGCTCTTTGAAAACGTTGATAACACATTATCAGTCAATAAAGGATGGGACTTTGCCCGTATTCTCACTGAAATGGATGGAGTCGGGTATGATGCGGAATGGGATATTATTACCTCAACAGAAGTTGGAATCCCTCAAAGAAGGAAAAGAATATTCATTGCAGGATATCTTAGAGGATCAGGTGTCCGACGAATATTTAGTTGATATAGAAAAGAACAGCTGCATTTTAGAAGTAACAAAAGATTATGTAAAAGTGAGACAGGCTACTAAACAAGGATATGATATCGGTGTTGTCGGTGACGCTATTAATATAGCAGTACCAACATCTAAGACGCGCAGAGGTCGCATAGGGCACGGTGTGGCACAAACATTACTTAGATCCAGGGAACAAACTACTTTACGTGACGGGAAGTTATACTGGCTCACTGAAAGAGAATCATGGCGATTACAAGGGATTCCTGACGAATACTTTGATCGAGCAAAAGAAGTAACATCGCCAAATCAGTTATATGCACAGGCTGGTAACGGATTAACGGTTAATATAGCGAAATTTATCGGCTCGAGAATGGGTTATTTAGAAGATTAGTATAAAAATTTCATTTTGTAGAAAAGGGGAATGGATATGGAAGCACAGGATATTAAAAAAGATAAATCACTTTGGGAGAAAAAGAATCTTGAAGGTGTAGGGAAGGTACTTCTTGTTGAAGAGAGTTATTACGACAGTATCGTTGAATTGGTAACTAGTTTGGAGCAAGAAAACAAAAGAGCAGCTAGCAAAAGCTAACTGCTCACCCAAAGGATAGGGATAACCATGTGTCTACAGTATTGACGGAATATTGAGTTTTATTCAGGGGGTAGAGGGAAATGGAAAATGAAAATTTAATCAAAGATATTATTAAATTGATTGAAAGTGCGGACCCGTATGAATCACAGCAAATGTGTTCTGTTTTATTAGAAATAAAAGAATTAATAGAAAAAACTAAGAACATAAAAATTGATATGTAGGAGGCAGAGGGGGATGCAAGCATCAACAAGTTTCTTATTAGCATTATCTACAAAATTACAGGAGATTGCTGATAATACAGCAGATCTGGAAACAGAATCAGAGTTAAATGAGCTTATCGATAAAATTAATGAAAGTATCTAAAACTCAACAAAATAATCCTTTTAATAGAAAGTGAGAATAGAAGAAATGACAATTAGTAATAAGGTTTGGACACGTGCATTTACAATCTTAATGGCCCTTAATTTAGCGACAGCTATCGCATCAGCTTTCTTACAAAAGTGGTGGTTCGTTTCAGAAAGTCTGGGAGAGGCCTGTTTAATGGCTGGAATTGGGTTAGTGATAATGAATGGGAAAGCGACAAATCGGGCGACGATACTATTCACTGTAGCAGCTTTAGAACATGGTGTAGAAGTAGCAAGAGACTTTTGGATGCACCAGTATTCAGATTCAATATGGAGTTTGGTAGGAATAGCGCTATGCATTTATTGGATGAGAAAGTATTACGTTGAGGAATAGAAAGTGAGGTTAAAAGAATGGAAGGTAACGTAAAGCTATTAGGCGCAGACGGAATGTGCGGAATGGAGTTTACAGGGGACAAGGTTAATGTTTATAACGATGAAGGATATGTGATGGAGAGTATGACAACGAAGGAGCATATTCAGGAAGTTATCGATTTTCTTGAAGAGTGCAAAGGACAAATGGAGTAGAAAGAGAGGTTAGGAGAAATGGGAGGGTTTAATGGTGAAAAATTAACAGAACTCCGTCACCTGTATGGCATGACTCAAGGAAAAGCAGCAGAATTGTTAGGTGTTGATGTTAATTTTCTGATTGAAATTGAATTATCAAAAATCACACCAAACTTTAATCAAATACAAGTACTATGCAAAAGGTTTCATGTAAAACCAAAGTACTTTTACGAAAACTCATTTTTAACTAATGTAGTTAATCAAAATTATATATCTTTACGACAGTAATAGAGAGTGAGGTTAATAGTTGATTAAAAAGAGAAGGACCACAACTAAGAAAAAGAATGCACCACGGATTAAACAGAAGAAAGTAACTTATGACGGAATTAATTTCGATTCACAGTCAGAAATGAACTATTACAAGTACTTACAGGGACTGGAGGATGTTGCTCATATTGAGTGCCATCCATCCTATACCTTAGTACCAACATTTGAGATTAAAAGCAGCATAACAAAGAGTGGGAAGTCGAAAAAGTCATCTATGAGGTTTACACCAGACTTTAAAGTAACGTACTCAGACGGGCGTGTAGAGGTCTGTGATGTGAAGGGAAGTAAGCGCGCAATCAATGAGGGTTTCCCGTTACGTAAGAAGTTATGGGAGTACTTAAACAAACAGGAGTTAATCGTTGTGATATGGGACAAGAAGTTAAAGGAGTGGACAAGATCATAAAGGGAGCTGAGTAGATGATTCCAAGATACAAAGGTACAAGAGAATTCATGCTGTATATGAAAGAGCTGGGTTTTGGGAGTAATCAATACGTTTGGATATTCGATGTATTTAAGTATCACGAGTTAATGCAACATGTAGAAGAAGGATGGGCTATCCATGATGAGGATAAGAGGGTAGCAGCTTTACAGAGAACGACAGCCTAATGGATAACGGAACCATGCAGAGTAGATTGGTGGGGGCTACTTTACTAAGCATCGTTCCCTTATTCAACAATGAGATAGTAAAATTTCACATACTGTATACGATTTTAAAAAGACAAATTCGAAATAGGGGGATTACAGATGGAGCAATTAGCATTCTTTCCAGAAATCGATGACAAGGAGTATAAGTTAATTCAAAAAGCAGTAGTGAAGGTGTTACGTGATTATAAAGCTCTAGCTGTACGTATGGAGAATCAAAGTGAATGTGAGAGAGAAAGTATTCAGTTATTCCCTGAATTACGTGATACAAGGAAGATAAATGATTACAAGTACTTGCAAATAAAAAGAGCATTAGAACATTCATTGGATATAGAGCAAAGAGAGATCATTGAGCGTAAGTATTTGAAAAGTGGAGTAATGAATGACACTTTGATTAAAGCTCAAATGATGTTAGAGCATAAGTGGTATTACTATCAGAAGAAAAGCGCGATTATGGCGATTGCTACAGCATTACGAATGATTTAATCAGATAAAAAAACGGGAACAAAATGGGAACAAATACGGAAGAAAGTGAGGAACAAACGGATGCGTAATTCACCGTATTATTATCTTACAAGCTCTTTGAAAACCGCATAACAAAGGGGATAGCGTAACCATTTTCATAACCTCTTAAGAGGAGCGTCCATTATGATGTTGGCCCCGTTAACAAAACGTTACCGAAGAACGGGCATAGGCGGTAAGAACCCGCAATAAAGGGTGGGAAGATTCCCTTACAAGAGGACTATTGAAACGAATTAAAACTAATTAAGACATATTCCAGTGTGGCGGGTGTGAGATAACTCGCATTCGTCATACTGTTTTACTTCTCATTGAGTGTATAAACGTACCGCCTTTCGTTTGTAGGCTCATAGGTAGTAAAACCACACCTGTCATGTGGATTTCTTGATTTCTATGTTAAAATTGGATCGTTTTACCGATGGGATATGATGGTTCGTTCGATTGAATGAACTGCATGTTACAAAAGAAGTATCAATTGATTTATTAGGAGTTGCTTACGACAATAACTAATGTAAGTCAAGGTTCTTCTTCTAAACGATTAAACGAGCAGAGAGCTTCCGCTCTTTGTTTGAGCCAATACAGCTGAACATTCCCCTCAGTCTTATGTGTTGGTTCAAACAAGGCGTAGGAAGAAACATATGCGTCTGGATATAAATTAAAAAACCTTTATAAGAGAGTTACGACATGGCTCTCATTCGGCAAGTGGTATGTGACACCCTCAAGTCACGGGACAGCCAAAGTATTGGCAAACTCCACGGAGTATAAACGAGAGAGTTTACATAGCTCTCTTTGAGCATATAGGAATCTGTATGTTGAAAGAGGTTATGGATACCTCCATTGCATGCAACAGGATGTCGTAGCTATGCAGGTTCATCCTATATCCATTTTATTTTGGGACTTGCTCCCCAGCGCAACTGAGCGCAGAACGATCAGAAGAGAAGTAAGTAACTCGAGCAATACTTACTTCAAAGACTATAAAGAGCATATTCTTGCTCTTCTCCCAGTCACCGACACAGGGCGTGTAGCCATACTATTGATGCGGTGGCTTGGAGAAGGTTGAGAGTACCTAGAATACCAGTAACCTTAAATTGATTCATTTCGAAATTCCCCTTTCGTGAATGTTTCTCCATCCCCTTGAAAGCTGTCACTTCGGTGATGGCTTTTTATAATTTTAAAAAAGGATGATGCGATATTGCTAAATAAAATATACAATCTAAATTGCTTAGAGGGTATGAATAAGATCTCTAATGAATCTGTGGATTTGCTCTTAACGGACCCTCCTTACAATGTGTCAATGAAATCTAATTTCTCAAGTATGGGACGGACTGGGGTTGATTTCGGGGAGTGGGATAAGGGATTTAACCAAGAGGAATGGTTGAAAATAGCTTGCTCAAAAGTAAAAAAAAGCGGAAGCGTTGTTATATTTAATGATTATAAAAATATAGGGATAATGACAAGTGTCTTAGAATCTAATGGATTCACTGTCAAAGAGTTGATTCTATGGAAAAAACCAAATCCTATGCCTAGAAACAGAAATAGGCTTTATGTAACAACTATTGAGGTTGCTTTATGGGCAGTTAAAGGTAAGGGTTGGATTTTTAATAGACAAAAGGAAACTTACGAGAATGCAATATTTGAAGCGCCTACTGTATCACATAAACAAAGAA
>NZ_JAWRYM010000212.1:0-346 GCF_046534555.1 Bacillus sp. SIMBA_074
ATGCTGCCAACTTACTGATTTAGTGTATGATGGTGTTTTTGAGGTGCTCCAGTGGCTTCTGTTTCTATCAGCTGTCCCTCCTGTTCAGCTACTGACGGGGTGGTGCGTAACGGCAAAAGCACCGCCGGACATCAGCGCTATCTCTGCTCTCACTGCCGTAAAACATGGCAACTGCAGTTCACTTACACCGCTTCTCAACCCGGTACGCACCAGAAAATCATTGATATGGCCATGAATGGCGTTGGATGCCGGGCAACTGCCCGCATTATGGGCGTTGGCCTCAACACGATTTTACGTCACTTAAAAAACTCAGGCCGCAGTCGGTAACCTCGCGCATACAGCCGGG
>NZ_JAWRYM010000213.1:0-346 GCF_046534555.1 Bacillus sp. SIMBA_074
CTAAACTATCAATACTTTTAACTTAATTAATCTCCTCTTAAATACCTCAATATCGAATGCTATGTCAGTGACATCTTAAATCATCAACACAAAAATTTTCATTAAGTCAGTGGTGGTTATATGAAACTGAGAAAAAGATTCTGCTTATGCATCGTAACTTCTGTAGGGTTATTAGCTGGTTGTATCAATTCCCCATGGAACCCCTTTCCTAGTAATGCAGGCAAAATAGAAGGGGTTGTGTGGTGCAACCAGAGATATCTTGATATGGTTGATGATTATCAGAAAATTGATTACGAAACTAAAAAAAAGCTGGCTTTAGCCAAAGAAGGTTACGTTTATGCACTGG
>NZ_JAWRYM010000214.1:0-345 GCF_046534555.1 Bacillus sp. SIMBA_074
CCTGACCGCTTCCCCCTTTACGAGAAGATGCGTATCACGCCAAGAACCGAATTTCGGATCATGTCCCAGATATTCATCCCCAATATTGAGGCCACCCATGAAACCGACAGAGCCATCTATCACAATTATTTTACGGTGGTTACGAAAGTTGAATTTATTATTTAATAAAGGGAGCTGCAACGGACCAAAGGCGACCATTTCGACTCCAGCATCCTTCAGTTCATCGATATAGGAGCGAGCGAGCTTCCAAGAACCAACCGCATCATAGAGAAAACGGACCACTACTCCTTCTTTTACTTTTTGTATCAAGACATCCTTTAGAATACCGCCAATGCGGTCATCCCT
>NZ_JAWRYM010000215.1:0-345 GCF_046534555.1 Bacillus sp. SIMBA_074
CTGTCTCGGCAAGAGACCCGGTGAAATCATAATACCTGTGAAGATGCAGGTTACCCGCGACAAGACGGAAAGACCCCATGGAGCTTTACTGTAGCCTGGTATTGGAACTTTGTGCATCATGTACAGGATAGGTGGGAAGCTGAGAAGCAGGGGCGCCAGCCTCTGTGGAGCTGTCGGTGGGATACCACCCTTGATGTACGGAGTTTCTAACTCGTCGCCCTTATCGGGCGAGAGGACCATGCCAGGTGGGCAGTTTGACTGGGGCGGTCGCCTCCTAAAAGGTAACGGAGGCGCCCAAAGGTTCCCTCAGAATGGTCGGAAATCATTCGTAGAGTGTAAAGGCAG
>NZ_JAWRYM010000216.1:0-345 GCF_046534555.1 Bacillus sp. SIMBA_074
GGTTATGAAGATGGCAGTTAGTGCAGTGACAGTAAAGACGATCAACATTGTGATGATATTACCGATTATCATCGGGCTTGCATGGGCTATTACTTCATTTTCTTCCATTACTCCAGCAATTCGCCATCCAGTGGTTGGATTGGTGGCGTATCCGATGATCCGGCTTTGCCCTTCATATTCCTCTATCATTGAACCGGATTCACTTTTCATTTTTCTGAAGATATTTTCCTTTGATATATCCTGTTGAATTTTTTTCTTGTCAGGATGTGTAACGAATATCCCCTTCTTATCAAGCAAAACGGTATAGCCAGTTTTTCCGAATTTCGTTTGATTAACCATCGTGAT
>NZ_JAWRYM010000217.1:0-345 GCF_046534555.1 Bacillus sp. SIMBA_074
GCTTGTACAGCTCGTCCTTTGTTCTTCGCACCTTGTTTGCTGTTTCCTTGAGAGAGCGGCTTACTTTTACCGTTCCGTCATCACGTAAAAAGCGTTGGATTTCTCCAATAATCATCGGAACCGCATAAGTGGAGAACCGTACATCGTAGGATAGATCAAACTTATCTACAGCTTTTAGCAAGCCGATACAACCGATTTGAAACAAATCATCCGCTTCATATCCACGGTTGATAAAACGCTGTACGACAGACCAGACCAGCCTAATGTTGCTGTTCACTAGAAGTTCGCGGGCATGGGCGTCTCCGGCCTGGCTCTTGGCGATCAGTTCCTTCACTTGGTCATTGG
>NZ_JAWRYM010000218.1:0-344 GCF_046534555.1 Bacillus sp. SIMBA_074
TGTTGACGAGGACATAAAAAAGCTGATTGAAGAAATCGGATCCAAAAAGGCTGAGCTCATCCTAAGAACAGCTAAAGACTTTAGCGAAGAACAAATTCTGAATGTTATGCATACTTTATATAATACACAAGCTAATTGAAAAAAATGGTCGTAGTATGTGTATTTTTTTTCAGAGTGCTGGATATACTATGATTAACACTTTCTATGTTAATCCATTAGATTAACTCTTTTTCTAATTCCCCCTATGGAAAGGGATCCGGCTGCTTATAACGGCCGGATCCCTATTTTTTTTGCTTTTATTGGCTATGGTTCTTCATGAAACGTTCCATCCTTCTAAGCGCTTC
>NZ_JAWRYM010000038.1:0-48476 GCF_046534555.1 Bacillus sp. SIMBA_074
AGTTAGTTTGTCTAGCATCTAAAAATAAAAATTGACGTTCACGTTGTTTGTTTCGTTCAGTTTTCAAAGAACTACTTAGTCGCTCATTTGCGACTTCCTTATGTTAACATCTTCATTTTTCGATGTCAACTAAGTTTTTCAATTTCTTTTTTGTCGTTTTCTGCGTTTCCGCATCAGCGACGGTTATTAATATATCATGTAGAAAAACGAAATGCAATAGTTTTTCTAATAAAATTTTTAACTTAGTAAAAAAGCATAAAAACAGCAACTTTCTTCTATATAAGTATAGTTTTTTTAATCTGGCATCCACTTAACGAGCAATAATCTCGCTTTCCTTTTAATAGAAGGTTTCTCTCCCCTCAAATAAAGAAATAAAAAAAGCTTTGGAGAAATCTCCAAAGCTTAGTCTTGTTTATGGCGCATAGCTGGGAATAATAGTACGTCACGAATGGATGGTGCGTTTGTTAATAACATAACAAGACGATCAATACCGATTCCTAACCCACCCGTAGGAGGCATACCGTACTCAAGAGCTTCGATATAATCATCATCCATCATGTGAGCTTCGTCATTACCTTGCTCGCGCTCTTTTAGTTGAGCTTCAAAACGTTCTTTTTGATCGATTGGATCATTTAACTCAGTGAATGCATTTGCATGTTCACGCGCAACGATAAATAACTCGAAACGATCTGTGAATCGTGGATCTTCGTCATTCTTTTTCGCAAGTGGCGAAATTTCTACCGGATGACCGTAAATAAATGTTGGTTGGATTAATTTATCTTCTACTTTTTGTTCGAAGAACTCATTAATAATATGACCAACTTCCATTGTATTCTTAATTTCCACATTATGTTCTTTTGCAAGTTCACGCGCTTCTTCTACACTCATTGGATTCCAGAAATCTGCTCCAGAGTGTTGCTTAATTGCATCTACCATATGAAGACGTGTCCATTCTGGCTCTAGATTAATTTCATAATCACCATATTGGATTGTTGTTGTACCCAATACTTTTTTCGCGATATGAGCAACCATATTTTCTGTTAGTTTCATAATATCATTATAATCAGCGTACGCTTCATATAATTCAATCATCGTAAACTCAGGGTTATGACGAGTTGATACACCCTCATTACGGAATACACGGCCGATCTCATAAACCTTTTCTAATCCACCCACAATAAGACGTTTTAAATGAAGTTCAATTGCGATACGCATATATAATTCCATATCTAACGCATTATGGTGTGTAGTGAAAGGACGAGCAGACGCTCCACCTGCAATCGCGTGCATCATAGGCGTTTCCACTTCAAGATAACCGTTGTCATCTAAATATCTTCTCATTTCACGAATGATTTTACTACGGGTAACGAACGTTTCACGGCTTTCCATACTTGTAATTAAGTCCAAGTAACGTTGACGATAGCGTTGTTCAACATCTTTTAATCCATGGTATTTATCCGGTAATGGACGAAGGGATTTCGTTAAAAGTGTAAATCCTATTGCTTTTACTGAAAGTTCTCCAACGTTTGTTTTGAACACTTTACCTTCAATACCTACTAAGTCACCTAAATCTGCTGTCGTAAATAACTCGTACTCTTCATCTCCAACAGTATCTTTACGAACATAAATTTGAACTTGCCCCTGTAAATCTTGAATATGCGCAAATCCCGCTTTTCCTTTACCGCGTTTTGTCATAATACGACCAGCGATAGAAACAGTGATTTCTTTCTCTTCTAATTCTTCTTTAGAGAATTCTCCATATAGACTTACTAAGTCGGTTGTTGAATTTGTGCGTTCAAATCGTTTACCGAACGGATCGATTCCTTGCTCACGTAAATTATGTAGCTTTTCACGACGAACAAGCAATTGGTCGTTTAATTCTTCGTGGTTCATGTTATCCATGATATTAATATCACTCCAGCTCTATTAATTTTTACAATATATACAGTATAGCATTTTCTACTCAACTAGAAAAACTGCCAGCAACTAACTGGCAGTTCTTCTTTCTTTCACGTAATTATAGGAAGTGTATAGAAGAATGTCAATCTCCTATGCCCCCTTATTAACCAACATAAATTGTTTGTTGTTTCGCTTCTACTTCTTCTACAAATGCACCTAATACATTCGCAAGGTCCTCACGTGTGTCGCAAGTATTGATACCATTACGCACACTCGCATTACCACGAACACCTTTTAAATACCAAGCTGCATGCTTTCTCATCTCTCTTACGGCAACATTTTCGTTCTTTAAATCGATAAGACGATCTAGATGCAACATACATACATCAATTTTCTCACGCACTGTTGGTTCCGGCATTAACTCACCTGTCTCTAAATACTTTACCGTACGATAAATCATCCACGGATCTCCAAGAGCAGCGCGACCAATCATAACACCATCTACACCAATTTCATCAAGCATACGCTTTGCATCTTGTGGTGTTTCGACATCACCATTTCCGATAACCGGAATATTTACAGCCTGCTTTACTTGTTTAATAATATTCCAATCCGCTTTACCTTCATACATTTGTACTCGTGTACGCCCATGAACAGCTATCGCTTGTCCACCAGCACGCTCAACAGCTCTAGCATTTTCTATTGCGAAAATATGTTCTTCATCCCAACCAATACGCATTTTAACTGTAACTGGCTTTTCAACAGCATCTACAACCGCCGCTACCATCTCATATATTTTATTTGGGTCTAAAAGCCACTTTGCTCCTGCATCACACTTAGTGATTTTCGGTACTGGGCACCCCATATTAATATCAATAATGTCTGCTGTCGTATATTTATCTACGTATTTCGCAGCATCTACAAGAGTTTCTTTCTCTCCACCAAAAATTTGTAAACTTAATGGCTTTTCTCTCTCATCGATATATAACATATCTAATGTTCTTTTGTTATTAAGTAATATTGCCTTATCACTTACCATTTCAGCACAAACTAAACCTGCACCAAATTCTTTTACCGTCAAACGGAATGCAGAGTTACACACTCCCGCCATCGGTGCTAGTACAACTGGATTTTTCATCTCAATATTTGCAATCTTTAACACCCGACTTACTCCTTCCTTTACGGTCACTTTGGCATCAATTCGTCTATTGAAACGTTTAATGTTTTAGCGACTTCTACTACAAAATCTTGGGAAGGTGATCTATTGCCCCTCTCAACTTCACCTAAAACCGATACAGATACCCCTAATTCTTTCGCAAAACCTTCTTGCGTATAGCCTTTTAGCTTTCGAAAAGCACGAATGCGTCTTCCCCATTTTTCTGCTTCCATACCGTTACTCCCTCTCGCCTTTTCATTTCTTCTACTTGTGAACGTGAAATGTTTTGTTTTATATCTTGATTAATCTCTAACAACGGAACGATAACAAAAGCTCTTTCGAACATCCGCGGATGCGGAACAATCAGATTCTCTGCTTCAATATTTTCTTGATTATATAGTAAAATGTCAAGGTCGATGGTCCTCGGACCCCATCTAATTTCCCTTTTTCTTCCTAGGTCATTCTCTACCTTTTGTGTTACTTTCAATAATTCTTGCGGTGATAAATTGGTAGAAATTTTTATAACTAAATTTAAAAAGCAATTTTGGTCAGTATAGCCAACCGGATCAGTTTCATATACAGACGAAACATCATCAACTTGGATATGCTGGTTTTTATTTAAAAACTGAATTGCTTCAGTTAAATAAGTATAACGCTCCCCAATATTGGAACCTAATGCAATGTACGCTATATTATTCATGGACGTTCTCTCGTAATTTCTACCGCTACAGCACGATAATGTCCCGGTATCGGCGGATCCGGTTTAATTACCTTAATTGTACACTGTGAAATACTCTCATATTGTTTCAATATATCTGTAGCGATATTTTCAGCGATACTCTCTACAAGCTTATACGTTCTACCTTCAACCACTTTTCTACATAGTTCGAAAAGCTCCCCGTAATTGACAGAATACTCTAAGTCGTCACTTTCTCCTGCACGTTTTAAATCCAACTCCACCGTTAAATCCACTTTAAATCTCTGACCCAATTTATTTTCTTCTGGGAATACACCATGATAACCGTAAAACTCCATATCATGGATATAAATTTTATCCAATTACTTTGCCCCCTTACCAATCATCGCGTCCATCATCTTAGCCATACGCGCCATTTCTTTCACATCATGAACACGGATAAACTCACAGCCCTTTTCAATACCAAGACAAACGGTAGCTCCCGTTCCTTCAAGACGTTCCTCCACTGGCAAATCTAACACATGGCCAATAAAGAACTTTCTTGAAGTACCTAAGAGAACTGGGTAACCCAGTACATTTAACTGTTCTAAATTACGCATCGCTTCTAAATTTTGCTCAGGTGTTTTCGCAAAACCGATACCTGGGTCTAAAATAATATTCTCATCTCGCACACCAGCATCTTTAGCAATTTTAATACTTTCATACAAATCAGCAATCATATCGGCCATTAAATTGCGGTAATTCATATTATCTCGGTTATGCATTAAGATAATGGGCACATCATAATAGGCTGCAACTTCAGCAATCCTCGGTTCCGCCTTCGCTCCCCAAATATCATTAATAATATGAGCACCAGCTTCAATCGCTTGTTTCGCAACCTCAGCTTTATACGTATCAATAGAAATAGGTAGCTTTACTTCTTTTGACACTGCCTGAATCATTGGAACAACTCGCTTTATTTCCTCTTCTACTGAAACTTTAGCGAAACCCGGGCGGGTAGATTCGCCGCCAATATCAATAATATGGGCACCTTCACTTTTCATTTCTTTCGCATGTCGCACCGCAGCATCTACTTCGTTGTAACTCCCACCATCAGAAAATGAATCTGGCGTTACATTTAAAATCCCCATAATTAATGTCTTTTCATTTAAGTTCAATGTATATTCGCCGCAGCGCAAATCATAATCCCACTTCAAACTACACATCTCCTCTTCGCAATTCATTTCTGCTCCACAATTTCTCTCTCTGCACTCCATAAAGATCCATAAGTCTTTTTGTAACCACTCCCACTTTACCCGGGAAATCTTTCTCCTCTATACGATAAAGGGGGACAATCTCTTGAATAGAGTTCGTTACGAACACTTCATCCGCTGAAAGCAATTCATCTTTTGTAAAGAAACCTTCCTTTACTTCTATATCTAGCTCTTCAGCAGCCTTTATAATAAATGCACGAGTGATTCCGTTTAAAATCCCTGTTTCTAATGAAGGAGTATATAAAATATCTCCTTTAACAAAAAAGAGATTCGAAACAATACCCTCTGCAACATAACCTGTTTCGGTAAGAAAAATACCTTCCTTATTCACAACATTTCCAATTTCGCGTTTCCCTAAAATATTATTTAAATAATGATGGGACTTCAAGCGAAATGCACCCTCTGGTGTATTTCTCACTTGTTTTAAAATAACTCCTTCTTTTTCCACTACATTCCCTGGAGATGCTAAAGGTTTTATAAAAACAATAACAGACGGTTCTTCATATACTTCCGTTTGTAATCCTATTTCATCTATACCCGCCGATACATTTAAGCGCACATATGCATGCTTTAACCCATTCTTAACAAGTAGATTCTTTAAAATAAGCATCACTTCATCTTTTGTCATTGTCCATTTGATTTGCAATATATCGAGCGCATCCATTAAGCGTTCATAATGATCATCCAATAAAAAGGGATGACCATTATAAATACGAAATGTCTCAAAAACCCCAAGTCCATATAGGTAACCGTGGTCATAAGGAGAAATTTTCGCTTCACTCGCTTCTACATACGCGCCATTTACGTAAATTAACACGATGTCACACTTGGGCTATATTTGCGAATGAAATTCTGTAGCAATTCTTTCCCGTGAGAAGTCATAATAGATTCCGGATGGAATTGTACCCCTTCAATCGGCAACGTTTTATGACGAAGCGCCATAATTTCACCTTCTTCAGTCCAAGATGTTATCTCTAAACAATTCGGTAACGTCTCTTTTTTAACGATAAGAGAGTGATAACGTGTCGCGGTAAATGGATTTGGGATATCAGAAAAAATCGTCTGCCCATCATGATGCATTAAAGATGTTTTTCCATGCATCAAACGCTCTGCCCTGACAACATCCCCTCCAAATACTTGCGCAATTGATTGATGTCCAAGACAGACCCCAAAAATCGGAAGCTTACCTGCAAAATATTTAATAACCTCCATACTGATTCCCGCCTCATTAGGACTACATGGACCTGGCGAAATCATTAAAAAATCTGGTTTCATATTCTCAATATCCGAAATAGTCACTTCATCATTACGCTTAACAACAAGCTCTTGTCCAAGTTCTCCAAGAAACTGCACTAAATTAAATGTAAAAGAATCATAATTATCAATCATTAATATCATTTCTCTCACCTAACCGTTTCTTCGCTACTTTCTTTTGCACGCCATAAAGCGATTGCTTTTTTTAACGACTCTTTATATTCATTTTTTGGATTTGAATCAATTACAATACCCGCTCCAGCTTGCACATGCGCTTGTCCATCTTTAGCAAGTAGTGTTCGGATTATAATATTCAATTCCGTATCTCCAGAATAACCAATCCAACCAATTGACCCTGTATAAATTCCTCGGCGAACAGGTTCTAATTCTTCAATAATTTCCATCGTACGTATTTTCGGGGCACCGGTAATTGTCCCACCAGGAAATACAGCCTTCACCAAATCGAAAGCATCTTTATCTGCTTCCACCTCACCACGCACATTAGAAACAATATGCATAACGTGTGAGTACTTTTCAATTACCATAAATTCATCTACTTCAACAGTGCCATATTTACAAACCCGGCCCAAGTCATTTCGTTCTAAATCCACAAGCATTACATGCTCTGCTCTTTCCTTTTCATTTTCAATTAATTCTTTCGCTAATTCTTCATCCTCTTGCTCACTTGCTCCTCGAGAGCGCGTACCAGCAATCGGTCTTGTACTCACTTCTTTTCCTTGCTTTTTAATTAGCAATTCAGGCGAAGCACTAACAATTTGAAAATCTCCAAACTCCAAGTAACCCATATATGGAGATGGATTAATTTCACGAAGACTTGTATATATTTCTAGTGGATGTGTTTGTAATGTTCTTTCTTGTCTTGTCGACAAGTTTACTTGAAACACATCACCCGCTCCAATATATTCTTGAATACGTTCAACGGCCTTCATAAAGCCCTCTTCCGTAAAAGCGACTGCTTCATTTTTCTTTTCAGGAGATTCAAACGGCATAGTCACTTCGGGGGCTTCTTTCATCCAAAGACCCTTCCATTCATTTAATCGTTCTTCTGCCTCTTCACACTCATCTACATAATGCGTAATAATCCATAATACTCTCTCCTGTTGATCATACACAAACACGTCATCAAATAACAAAAAGAATATGTCAGGTATATTAATATCATCCTTCGCAAGAGAAGAAAGTTTTTCAATATAACGGATACAATCATAACTAAAGTATCCAATTGCCCCACCTTGAAAAGGTGGGTACTCCGGATTATAATCCGTTTTCCATTTCTCCATATACGCTTGCATTAAATCTAACGGATTCCCTCGCTTTATTGTTTCCTTACCACTTTCACTTATATGTAACGTCTCATTCTTACCCTGAATTACCGCTACTGGATCCAGCCCAACAATATTATAACGACCACCACGTCCACTTTCTAACAAAATATGTTGCGGCTTATCCTGAGAAAGAAATTTATATTGCTTAAAGAAATCTAACTGATATGGAATAGAAAGCGCTAAAGATTTTCTTCGTTGCATATCAACACCCCGTCTTCTGTTATCCCACCCTCTTAAGCCAATCAAATCAAACTACATAAAATTATTTATATAGAGAATGATTATACTTGAGGGCTAGTGAAAATAAATTAATTATACTACTTCTTATTTTACATGAAGTTTTCTAGTCATTCACTCTTTTCCTTTTTCCAATCAAAAAAGAAAAAGCATCCTTTTTTAAGGATGCTTTTCAAATCACATTCACTTATGACTCAAATTGATAAAGTGGTGTACTTAAATAACGTTCACCGTTACTTGGGATAATAACAAGTACCTTTTTCCCTTTACCTAATTTCTTCGCAACTTCTGTCGCTGCATAAACGACTGCTCCCGAAGAGATACCAACTAAAATACCTTCTTCTTTAGCCACTCTTCTCGCATATTCGAACGCTTGCTCCGTTTTCACTTGAATAATTTCATCATATACCTCTACATCCAATGTCTCCGGAACAAACCCCGCTCCAATTCCTTGGATCTTATGTGGTCCTGGCTTTCCACCAGATAATACTGGTGAATCCGCAGGTTCTACCGCGTAAATTTTGATATCTTTATAAGCCTCTTTCAGCACTTCACCGACACCTGTAATTGTTCCACCTGTACCAATACCTGCGATAAAAGCATCTAATTGATCCCCCATCTGTTCAACAATTTCTGGACCTGTTGTTATACGATGGATTTCTGGATTCGCTTGATTTTGGAACTGTTGTGGTATAAAGTACCCATGTTCTTCTGCTAATTCAGTTGCCTTTCGAATTGCTCCGCCCATTCCTTCAGGTCCTGGAGTCAATACTAATTCAGCACCGTAAGCGCGTAATAAATTACGACGCTCAATACTCATTGTTTCTGGCATTACTAAAATTGCCTTATATCCTTTAGCAGCTGCTACCATCGCTAAGCCAATACCTGTGTTACCACTTGTCGGCTCAATGATTGTATCGCCCTCTTTTAATAATCCTTTATTTTCAGCATCTTCAATCATAGCTAACGCGATACGATCTTTAACACTGCTCCCCGGATTCATAAATTCTAATTTTAAGTATACATCTGCGCTGTCTGATTCTACGATGCGGTTCAACTTAACGATCGGCGTTTTCCCGATTAATTCTGAAACTGATTGTGCCACTCGCATTCCTGTCACTCCTAACACCGAGTATTTTTATTGGTTTTATCTATATTTAGATTTTGTCAGAAAATTCCCTGTTTGTCAATCTATTTGGGCGGCTGATTCTCCACCTAAACTTCTTTATTACAGCTTCTCAATTAGACTTGTAATATCTTCTTTAGCGAATTTATGTCGTTCATTACAGAAGTGACAGTGAACTTCCGTCTCTTCTTCTTCTGCACGAATTTGTTCTAACTCCGCTTTACCTAAACTAATTAGCACACTTTCAATACGCTCACGTGAACATGTACAATTAAATTGAACATCCATTGTTTCTAGCACTTTCACTTTATCTTCTCCAAGCACTTCATACAGTAATTCTTCTGGAGAAAGACCTTGTTCGATTAATTGTGATACCGGCGGGATTTGTTGAAGACGCTCTTCAATAAATGAAATTGTTTCTTCCTGCGCACCTGGCATAATTTGAAGAATGAATCCACCCGCCGCTAATACGCTATCATCTCCATTTACAAGAACACCAACACCTACAGAAGAAGGTGTCTGCTCAGAAACCGCGAAATAATATGTGAAATCTTCCCCTAGTTCTCCTGAAACAATGGGAGATTGACCAATAAACGGTTCACGCATACCGATATCTTTAATTACCGTTACAAATCCTTCTGTACCTACCGCTTGATATACACGTAATTTTCCTTGTTCCGTTCCTTCAAAATCAACATGCGGATTCGTTACATAACCACGTACATCCCCATTTGCATGAGCATCGACTAAGATAGGACCAATCGGGCCGTTACCCTCTACTTTAATCGTTAACTTCTGCTCGCCTTTTAACATAGCACCCATCATTGTACCCGCAGTTAAAGAACGACCAAGTGCCGCTGAAGCTGTTCTCCATGTATCATGACGCTTTTGCGCCTCACTTACTGTATTTGTTGTACGTACACTATAAGCACGAACCTCTCCATTAAACGCTAACGCTTTTACTAAATAATCTTTCATACTTATTTATTCACCCTTCTCATGTTGTAAATTTGCATTACGCTCATATAACATATACAAACCTTTTAACGTTAAAAACGGATCTACAATATCAATTACATTTGATTCTTCTGAAATTAATTTTGCTAATCCACCTGTTGCAATAACTTTCGGTTCTTGCTTAGCTTCTTCCTTCATACGCTTAACAATACCTTCCACTTGTCCAACGTATCCATAAAGAATACCTGATTGCATTGCACTTACTGTATTCTTCCCGATAACACTACCCGGTTTTGTAATTTCAATACGAGGAAGCTTTGCTGCCCTGCTATATAAAGCCTCTGCCGAAATCATAATTCCTGGCGTAATGACGCCACCCATATAATGCTTCTCTTCGTTAATATAACAATATGTAGTAGCCGTACCAAAATCAACAATAATAAGCGGACTTCCATATAAGTGGATTCCTGCTACTGCATTTACAATTCGGTCCGCGCCTACTTCACGTGGATTTTCATATTTAATATTCAAGCCAGTTTTTATCCCAGGCCCCACTACAAGCGGTTTAATTTTAAAATACTTTTCACACATACGCTCTAAAGCGAACATAATTGGCGGTACGACTGAAGACACAATAATACCTTTCACATCTTCAAAAGAAAGACCTTCATGCTCAAGTAACTGCTTTACAAGCATCCCATACTCATCTTCTGTTTTATGACGATCTGTTTCCATGCGCCAATGCTGACGAAGTTCTCCCTCTTCAAACACACCTAGTACCGCATTTGTGTTCCCTACATCCAATACAAAAATCATATTCTCACCACTTATCTTATTTAATCTATATTTGCGCAGTATGTATAAAACTTATAAAAACATCATATCACACATACTTATATAATCATTTTTTCTATACTCATCATTGTACAAAAAGATTACTCTCTATTTCAATTTTTAATAATAGTTTCATTCAATTTTTTTTGCCACTTAAATTCATTCCACAAAAAAAAGGAGTGACTATTGTCACTCCTTTTTTCTTACTTATCTTCTGTATCTTCATCGTCTTTCTTCATATTGATGTTTACTTTCACATCATCTGAAGATGTTGGACGCTCAGGTAATCTGCCATAATCATATAAATGATTAATTTGCTCTGCATCTAATGTTTCTACTTCAAGTAACGTTTTCGCGATAATATCAAGCTTATCTCGTTTTTCAGTAAGAATTTGTTTCGCACGAGCATAACAGTCTTTAATAATTATTTGCATTTCCACATCAATTTCATGCGCGATTGCATCACTGTAGTTTTGTTCTGAATGGAAGTCTCTTCCTAAGAATACCTGACCACCTTGTGAGCTACCAAATTGCATCGGTCCAAGCTTATCACTCATCCCGAATTCTGTAACCATACGTCTTGCAATACCAGTCGCACGTTGGAAGTCGTTGTGAGCACCTGTACTTGCTTCACCAAATACAATCTCCTCAGCTACTCGGCCACCAAGTAAACCAGTGATTTTATCAAGTAACTCTGGTTTTGTCATGAAGTAACGATCTTCCTTCGGAAGCATTACCGCATATCCACCAGCTTGACCACGAGGGACAATTGTTACTTTATGAACGATATCTGCTTCATCAAGGACAACACCAATTACAGTATGGCCAGCCTCATGGAATGCAACGATATTACGTTCTTTTTCAGAGATAACGCGACTTTTCTTAGCTGGACCTGCAATAACACGATCCGTCGCTTCATCGATGTCACTCATATCAATTTTCTTCTTATCTTGACGCGCAGCTACTAAAGCAGCTTCGTTTAATAAGTTTTCAAGATCGGCACCAGAGAATCCTGGTGTACGAGTTGCAATTGCTCTTAAGTTGACATTCTCATCAAGCGGTTTATTACGAGCGTGTACCTTAAGTACAGCTTCACGACCATTTACATCTGGACGATCTACTGTAATTTGACGGTCAAAACGACCTGGACGTAATAACGCTGGATCAAGAATATCAGGACGGTTTGTCGCAGCGATGATAATAATACCTTCATTTGCACCGAATCCATCCATTTCAACAAGCAATTGGTTCAACGTTTGTTCACGCTCATCATGACCACCGCCAAGACCCGCGCCACGTTGACGTCCTACTGCATCAATTTCATCAATGAAAATGATACAAGGAGCATTTTTCTTTGCATTTTCAAATAAATCACGTACACGGGATGCACCGACACCGACGAACATCTCTACGAAGTCAGAACCACTAATAGAGAAGAACGGAACGCCTGCTTCACCTGCAACAGCACGTGCTAGTAAAGTTTTACCTGTACCTGGAGGTCCCACTAATAGAACACCCTTCGGAATACGGGCACCAACTTCAGCGAACTTACGAGGGTCTTTCAAGAATTCAACTACCTCAACAAGTTCTTGTTTCTCTTCATCCGCTCCAGCAACATCTCTGAAACGAATTTTTTTCTTTTCATCATTGTATAGCTTCGCCTTACTTTTCCCGAAGTTCATAACACGGCTACCGCCGCCCTGAGCTTGGTTTAATAAGAAGAAGAATAAAATGAAGATAATGACAAACGGAATGATAGAAGTAAAGAATGTTACCCAAGCACTTGTTTCTTCTGCTGGTTGATACTTAACTTCAGCCCCTTGCGCTTTATCATTAATTTTCTTTTGTAATTCCTCAGTATTTGGTGCATAAGTAACAAATTGTTCTCCTTGGCTAGAAGTCTTGAATTGTCCCTTTACCTCAAACACACCATTTTTCGGTTGAAGCTGCACATTACGCACTTCACCTTTTTCAAGTTGAGTAATGAATTTATCGTAGCTAACTGATGTCGTTTTTTGCGTCGAACCATTAAAATAGCTCACGATTCCAATTACTACTAAGAATATCAGTAAATAAAAGATGGTATTACGGAAGATACGATTCATTCCTAACCTCCTCTCACGGCATAAACACTATAGTAAATCGTAACATAAAAAAAATTTCCTATACAATTGTAACGCCTATATTTAATTAATTTGAGTAAACACTTGGTTTTAATACTCCTACATAAGGAAGATTACGGTACTGCTCTTTATAATCTAATCCATATCCTACAACAAATTCATGAGGAACAGTAAATCCAACATAATCTGCTTTCAGATCAACCTTACGGCCTGTTGGCTTATCTAATAAAGTAACAATTTTTACAGATTTCGCTTTACGATATTTAAACAGATCCACTAAATAGCTTAGTGTAAGACCGCTATCAATAATATCTTCAACGATTAAAATATCGCGACCTTCTACCGAAGTATCAAGATCTTTTAAGATTTTTACTTCGCCTGTCGAAACTGTAGAGTGACCGTAGCTAGATACAGCCATAAAATCCATTTCAAGATATGTATCTGTTCTCTTTAATAAATCTGCCATAAATGGCATTGCACCCTTTAGTACACCAATCGCAAGAGGTACTGTATTTTTGTAATCCTCTGCAATAACTGCACCTAGTTCGTGCACCTTTTCTTGTATTTGTTCTTCAGAAATTAATACTTTTTCGATATCTTGATTCATCATTTCATTATCCTCCCGGAAGACTCCTTGCTTTTGTAGTGAATAATCATGTATTTACCCTTCTTTGCTAGCTCTTTCGAAGTAGCAAACGCAGATCGTTTCAACAAGGGTACCCAAATAATATTTCCACTTGCGTCACAAACGATCGGCCATTCTTCTCTTTTTTCTTTTGGTACTTTCGCTTCGATAAAAACAGCTTTTATCTTTTTTGTACCATCCATACCTTGCATTGACATGCGATCTCCATTTTCCCTAGACCGAATACGAAGTGGATACGATATATCATTATACTTAGCAACAAATACTGTTTCATTCATGTTACTCGGTATATCTTCGCTCACCTCTGTTACAAGTTTATCCCCATTCGGCAATATAATTGTCCCAGGTACTGATAAATCTTGCGAAAAAGGAGAAACAATTTCTTGTTTAAATCCAAAACCACATTCTTCGTATGTGCGAACAATTTTCAAACCACCTGGAAAATCTAGTGAACCTGAAGGTTGTGCCCGCTTAAAAAATTCAATCACCTTGTCAATATGTATAGAAGAAAGCGAAGATGGAATCTTATATTCATAAAGATAGTTTAATATTAGTTGAATCCCTCTTCTTTGTAAAGGCATAGACATGGATTCAAAGGCAGGAATTGATAAGCTAATTTGTTTATCGCTTTTTTTTGTAATTACTTTATTCATTTTCTCAAAAGCTAATTCCTGCAAATAAGCCTCATCCTCTTGCATCTGCACGCTAAATTTTTGAAATTTCTCATGCATTTGTGGATTTTCTTCTTTCAAATAAGGAAGGACATATTTACGTAATCGATTCCTTGTATATACTTCTTTTTTATTACTCGGATCTATACGCGGAATAACTTTTAATTTATTACAGTAATCAACAATTTCTTCCTTAGTTACCCCAAGTAACGGCCTAATTAAATATCCATTATGAAAAGATCGCTTCACTGCAATTCCTGCGTATCCTTTCGGAGTACTCCCTCGTACAAGGCGCATTAAAATCGTCTCTACTTGATCATCTCCATGGTGACCAAGAGCTACATATCTCGCATCATATTTCTTCATTATTCTTTCCAAAAATGCATATCTGCATTCTCTAGCTGCAACTTGTGCATTCATTCCATATTGCTGTTGATATTGCGACACATTAATCCTTAGCGTTTCACAAATAACTCCTAGCTCTTTGCAGAGACCCTGTACAAACTGTAAATCCTCATAAGATTCATTACCTCTAAACATATGGTCCACATGTGCTACTACAATTTCTAGCTGTTTTTCTGCCCTTTTTTCTAACAAATAATATAAAAGAGCCAAAGAGTCAGGACCACCAGAAACCCCTACAACAATTGTTGAATGTTTCTTTAATACATCATGCTGCTTTACAAAGTCATCTACTTTTTCAACAAATGCATCTTTCAACTTCGCAATCACCTTTCATTAAACAAGAACAACAACATTAGTTACCTTGTATATAATGGTACAACTTTTACAAACATTGTGCAAAAAAAAGATGTACAAAATCCATATTTTTATCTTACATCCCTCCTGTATATTTAACAAAGTAATCACATTACCTTTTTAATCAAAAAAACCTAGGCATCTACCTAGGTTTTTTGATTATTTTATTGCGCCTGCATTCCTACTATTGGAATCGTAGCCCACTTCGGCATATTTTTCTTTACTTTCGCCACCACAATAGTCATATCATCATTTATATAACCATCACCAGAGCGAATTACTTCTTCCATAATAATATCAGCGATTTCCTGTGGGTCCTCTGTTTGTAGTTCTTTAATTTTACGTTTTATCCATAATTCGTGATTCTCCACATGTTGCGCTCCCTCAAAGATGCCGTCACTCATCATGATAAGAAGATCACCCGTTTTTAATTGCTCACCAACCACATCAACTTCAACATCTTCAATGATTCCCATCGGCAAATTACTTGCCTCAATTTTCAAAATATTATTTCCGCGTTTAACAAAACTCGGCGTCGATCCAATCTTTAAAAACTTCGCACTCGCATCCCGTAAATCTACCATAGCCAAGTCAAGCGTTGTATACATCTCCTCTGTCGTCCTTAAAGAAAGAATCGAATTGATGGACTTAATCGCTATTTCTTCATCAATACCTGATTGAAGTATCTTTTGTAATAATTTTACCGTTTCCCTACTCTCCATATGAGCCCTTTGTCCATTTCCCATACCATCACTAATCGCAAGTGCATATTTACCAACGCTCAAATCCATCATCGCGTAGGAATCACCTGAAATAAACCCACCACCTTTTGCAGCTGTGGCCAATCCTGTATCAAGAGAATATGTCTTCGCTGAACCAAATGATATTAAACTGTGCCCATTTGGATATGAGGATTTCTCTTCATGCTTAACGACGATATTCTCTTTTAAAATATCTGAAAGCATTGGAGCAACCAACTTCTCACATTCCCCATGTTCATTAGATGCAGCCGGAATCAACATTTCAATATCAATACTTCCTCTATCTAAACAATAAATATCAACATGCTCCACTTCGACACCAAAATCACGAAACGCTTGTAAAATTTGCTCCTCCTGCGCTTGATGGTTCTCTCTTTCTCGTTGTATCTCCTTAGCGAAATCCTCCATCACTTTTGATACACCTAGTAATTGCTCCGCTACAATTCTACGATTTTCCTTCATTTGTTTTCTTAATTTCTGCCCCTCATAGAAGTGATCTAATTCACCTGCTACTAAATCCGTTACTTTCTTCCCTCTCACACAATGCTTGTCCCATTCACGAACTAACTTCCGATTATGCTGCAGCGTTCCTTCTTCTGTTCCACTCATTATTTGTTTCATATAATCGTATGTTTTATCAAAATTAACTACCCAACATTGATCCTTCTTAAAGCATGTTTGACATGTTTTTGCAGTAATTGTACTTAAAAATAAATCAGCTTCTGTTTCTTTATCTTCCTCCTCCACATACCCGTATACAGAAAAGCTATTAGACAAAGCAGCAAATACATTAGCAAATTGATTGATTTTGTTTGCTGTAACATCGCGCACTCTTCTTAAATATTGTTGTTGATCCTGTGAATGTTCCTGTGTACCCGGCATAAATTTAGCAATACGATCCATAACAAGCTTCGGTGTTAATAAGAAGAAAACAATCGCTACACCAGATTCAATTAAAGTTGTTACAATACTTGTTTGCTTGTCTACATATAATGTAATTAAGCTTGTACCAATTAATAAACCTAAACTAACTCCTATACGCTTCCCTTCTTTTAACAACCCCCCAAGCAATCCTGAAAAGGCAAGGAGACTAAGTTGAGACAAGCTCGCCACATTTGCTAAACTTAATATTAACCCAGTGACAACTCCTACCGTGGACCCTGTAGCTGCCCCTGCAATAAAGGCAAATACTAATACTAAATATCTAGTGAAAATATGTTGAATAGAAGCATCATAAACAAACCAATCCGTTGTGCCCGTTAAAACAGATGCTAGTAATATAATTAAACAAACAATTTCTTCTGTTTCTAACGCTTGTTGCTTCCCTTTCCTTTCCACTAAAAGCGGAACACTTTGTAAAAATATCATCGTTAATACGAAGCTAAGCCCCGCTTCGATCGTACTGACGAGCAGATCATACATGGTGACGGTTTGCTGTGCAAAATATACAACAACTAAATGTGCGGTTAATGCGGAGATAAATACTTGGAATGGTACAAGTCCAACAGTTTTACGTGTAAACCGACTAAAGAAGATATTATAAATAAAGAAGGTAAAGATAGATGCAAAAGTAAAAAATAAATTATCTATTGAAACTGAAAGTGCTCCCCCCATTAGGGCTAAGAACGCGAGCGGCATTTTATCTCGCTTCATAACATAAACAGCAGCAAAAAACGGCAATGCAAACGGTAAAATGTTTGTTAATATATATGCTCGTCCCAAAAGAAAACCAATAACAGCAATAATGAATCCCCATCTAAAGAAAACTTTTTCAAACTTCATTCGCAACTTACTCGTCCACTTTATTGTTCCAAGCTGACTTTCATTCATCGCCAATGCACTTGTATTCATAGTATTCCTTCCTGCTTTAGGCATATTTTTAACACCACCTGCATAGTTTAATTACTATTATTATAAAAGATGATTATTGGTTTTTTTGTCAAAACAACAGTTTTGACTTTTATAATCGTTCGACTTTTTATTCGAAATAAATCTACATATATACATAGTATTTAATTTATTTAAAGTGAGTTGAAAGAATGTTCAGAAAATATAGGGTGATTTTGTAGAAGTATTGTACGTCTTAATTTATATTTAACAAAAAAGACCATGCAAATTTGCATGATCTTTTTAGATGACCCGTACGGGATTCGAACCCGTGTTACCGCCGTGAAAGGGCGGTGTCTTAACCACTTGACCAACGGGCCGTTAAATTAAATATAGCGGCGGAGGGGATCGAACCCCCGACCTCACGGGTATGAACCGTACGCTCTAGCCAGCTGAGCTACACCGCCATGTCGTCGTATTTAACGGACAATTAGTATATTACATCAGATATATTTTAAAGTCAATACATCTCAAAAACTTTTTTAAAAATATATTCTCTCACATAAAAAAGTACCCGAGTAATTACTCTGGGTACCTCTCTATATGTTAAGAATTAAACGGACTTATTATCCGCGACGTGCGCCACGGCCACCACGTTTAGATTCTGTGTTACGCTTTAAAGAAGTTAAACGATCTTCACTATCTTTTAGAAAGCGTGCCATCTTTTGCTCAAATGTTTCTTTTGGAGCTCGTTCGTTACCGCCACCGCGGTTATCTCTGTTGGAAGAACGATTATTACGTTGTGGACGTCCAGAACGTTGTTGATCACCACCACGTTGGTATTCACCGCGTGGACGATCTCCTTCTGTTTTTTCACGTTCTTTCGCTTTCTTAATAGATAGGCCAATTTTGCCATCTTTTTCAACATTGATAACTTTTACTTCTACTTGGTCGCCTACTTTTAAGTGATCGTTAATATCTTTCACATAATTATCAGCAACTTCACTAATATGAACAAGACCTGTTAAGCCTTCTGGCAGCTCCACAAAAGCCCCAAAATTTGTAATACCTGTTACTTTACCCTGTAACTTGCTGCCTACCTCGATTGACATAAAAAAAATGCTCCTCCTTAGTGGTTAAAAAGTCAAATTTTACTTTATTATATATAATCCTAAAATACAGTGTCAATAAGACATACTCTACTTAGAAACAGGAAAAATTATCTCCCCTTTTCCGGAGAAGAAATAATCCCTTCTAGCAATCTTTAAAACGTACTCTTCATCATTCAACTTTTGAACTTCATCTTTTAGATTCTTTTCTTTTTTCGTTAATGAATCCAGTTCTTTTTTCATGTCCTTAACTTTTGCTTCTTTTGCTTTAATGGAACTGTTTTGTTGATAAAACGTCACACTAATACTAGCAATAATTGTAAAAGAAAAGACAAGAAAAACCGCTAAACGGCGATAAAGTCGCTTCCTGTTCTCATCCGTTTGTATTATATGTTCTTTAACAGGATTTGGACTCTGTTTGTCGATTGTTCTTTGTCTCAGTTCCCTCATTTCCGAGGTCCCCCTAACTTCTTTTTTATACGCACCCATAATTGGAAGATATGTCCCTTCAATTTTGCTACATATTGCAGGAACCCTACATGCTTCATTATAAAAAGTTTAACACGATTAGGGAGAAGTTTCCATATGAGCGAAGCAATAAACCGAACAGGCGAGAAAAAAACTTTCCATATGAAAAGTAATATCCAAATCACCATTTTCCATAACACATGTCCAATTGAAAGCAGTATACGAAATAAGAATAATATAAATGCAATAAATAGCTGTGCTATAATAATAACAGGTTTTATCATGAGTAGCTGTATAATTCGAACAAAAAATTGTGTTGTTTGTACAAAAATATAGATGAGAAAATTTAACATCTTCATGTATAGTGCTTTCAATAAGCTTTGATATGCTGCAAAACCACATAGTAACGCCAAAAATACATATATACGTAGTTCGGCTTCATTTACACGCAGTAATACATAAAAAACGAATAATGCTTGGACAATCCAAAATAGTATATCATGTATAAATACAAGCCAACGTTTACGCTCTTGGCGTTTTAAAAACCGTTGGTATGTATCTAAAGAAGCACCAATCCAAGCACCCATTCCAATCATCGAAAGCATTGTATACAACTGAATTGTTAGGCTCATTTAAACAGCTTACTAAAGAAGCCTTTAGTTTTCTCCCCTTGGTTCTCATCAATATACAGCATTTCATGAACTTTCCCTTTAATTGATACAACACCCTTTTCTACATCTAAATTCTTCATTTGCAAATTTTGACCACGAATTGTTAAAAAACCCATTACAGTCTCGAGTAAAAACTCTTCGCTATCAAAACTCTCTACCTGCTTTACACCGGTAATATCAATTACACGCCTGCCACGCATAATAATATCATGCTCTACCGAAACATTTTGTTGATTAGAAGACATAGGTGAGTAACCATTATTCACGAAAATCCCCCCATAGCTTTATACTAGCTAATAGTAATGTATGAAGGGCTAACCTATTTTAGAACAAGCCTTCTTCCGCTTTCACCTTTTCCTCACGAACGAGACTATACATGTTTGCTGCATCTTCTTTTTTAGTTGTTTCTTTCAATTCATTTACTTTCACAGTTACTATTTTTTGCCCGAAACGAATTGTTAATTCATCCTCTACCTTCACATCTGAACTCGCTTTTGCCACTTGGCCATTAATCGAAATTCTTCCTTGGTCAGACACTTCTTTTGCTAATGTTCTTCTTTTAATTAAACGTGATACTTTCAAAAATTTATCTAGACGCATATCAAATCCCCCTATTAACGCTCTGTTTGTTTTGCCTCTTCCCATAAAATATCTAACTGTTCTAATGATAAATCTTGCATTTCCTTATTCATTTCAGCTACTTTTGCTTCCATGTATAAAAAGCGATCCATAAATTTCTCATTAGTTGAACGTAACGCTTCTTCTGGATCTAATTTATAATGACGAGCTATATTCACAAATGCAAATAGTAAATCACCAAATTCACCTAGCATCTTTTTCTCATCCATGTTTACAACTTCTTGTTGGAATTCTTGCCATTCTTCTAAGGCCTTCTCTATCATCGGCTGCACATCAACCCAATCAAATCCAACCTTTCCAGCTTTCTTCTGAATTTCATAAGCACGCATTAGTTGTGGCAAGCTTTTTGGAATACCCGCTAAAACAGATTCTTTCACGAATCCCTTTTCTTGTTTTTTAATTTCTTCCCAATTTGCAATCACTTCATCAGCATTATTTACATCCGTATCCCCAAACACATGCGGATGACGACGAACCATTTTCTCAGCTAAAGTCCGAATAATATCATCTATAGAGAACCAACCTTCATCCTCTCCAATTTGGGCATGAAGCATAACTTGTAATAATATATCACCTAGTTCTTCTACTAAATGATCATCATCCTCTTCATCAATTGCTTCTAGCACTTCATACGCTTCTTCAATTAAGTATTTCTTTAAAGATTGATGAGTTTGCTTTTTATCCCATGGGCAACCATTCGGTCCACGAAGATCAGCAATAATTGCTCTAAGCACATCAAACTGCTGATATAAGGACGCACGTTCCTTAACTGGCGGTACATACACACTCGTTAAATTATTTAATTCTGTTTCGTGATCTAACATGTATAACGATACCTTTTTCACTTGCTCGAATGAAGTCCCTGCAGCTGTTACGATATACACTTCGTAATCATCTGGCAAAATCTCCATTAACGTTAGCTTCACATCTGAAGCAACGAATGCATCATACACTTGGCAAAAGATTAAATGTTGACGTAATTCTAATTGTCCTCTTTCAAATGATGTAGCATCAATTAATTGGAACCCTTCAATCGGATCAATTTTTAGACTTGCAAACATCGGATCAAGGAAACTTTGTCCACCTTCAATTCGCACTTCAATATTTGCTGCTTCTCCTTTTTCCAAAAGTAGCTGAACTGTTCTTTCTGCTACAAGCGGATGACCTGGAACAGCATAAATAATTTCTGCGCCTTTAGCTTGTTCTAGCAATGTATTCGCAATTGTTTCATATACGATTTCAAATGTATCATGTGCCTCATATACATTATCAAAGGCCGTATACTTTATAGCTTCTTTCTCCAATTCTTCTATAACTGGGTGCTCCTTCGTTCTAACAAACATATGGTCTGCTTCTTTTATCTTTCGATATACACCCATCGTTAACTGATCTAACTCACCAGCACCTAATCCTAAAATAGTAATGATTCCACTCACAACCAGTCACCTCTATCCACTCTTCTTCAATGAACCTTCTTTTTTCTCTTGTTTCATAACGGTTCCTAATTCTTCTTTTGTAAATACACGTAATTTTAAAATTAAAAACATATATGCTAATCCACCGATAGCTACACCTAACAGCGCTTCAAGCGTCGCAATTCCTCTATGTCCTGTATCAATTACTAATCCGGACATTCGTAACATACGCATAAAGATTATTAATACAAACCCCATACCGATACCACTAATAGCTACACCTAACATATTCCGCCTATTAATAAGCGTCTCCGATACAGCTCGCATAAGTAACACACTATTTAGCAAGGCAATTACAATAAGCGCAACTAAAGTTGCAATTGCAGCTCCCTTTACACCAAAATACGGCATTAATATATAGTTTAAAACTAACTTCAAACAACCTCCAAATACAACGAATATTGCTGGTTTTAATGTTTGTCCCACTCCTTGCAAAATGGAAGCAGTTGTAATTGACAATGAACTAAATAAAATAGATAAAGATAAAATCGATAACACATCTGATCCATCACTATTTTCAAACAACATAATATTTGTAGGTTGAATAATACAAGTTAATCCAATAGCAGCTGCAGATCCAATAACAAATGTTATTTTCATTGCTAACTTTACCTTTTCTTGAATAAATGAAAGATCTCCTCTTTCTTTCGCCGCTGTAATAATAGGAATAAGTGACAATGAGAAAGAAGTTGTCACAACAGTACCTAATTGCATAAGTGGGATACTTCTATCATAAACACCTTTTAGTACCTTTGCATTTTCAACTTGCTCTCCCGCACGAATAAGCAAAGTATACAAGGAAATAGAATCCGCCATTTGTATAAAAATAAGGACTAAATTACTAACACAAATCGCTAATCCCTGCCAAAAAAGGATTCGAACAATCCCTTTTTTATTTCTAATTCCCTTCCATCCTTTGAAGAAAATAGCATGGAAATCATGACGCATATAAAGTAAAAGTACGATAATCCCAATAAGCCCGCCTGCAATTGAACCTAGCATGGCACCCGCACCAACTGTATATAAATCAAATCCATGAGCAATAAGGAATAGTGATAAAAATACAATAATAGAAACACGAATCGTTTGTTCAATTACTTGCGAAACAGCCGTCGGCATCATATTATTGAATCCTTGAAAATATCCTCTCGCTACAGATAAAAATGGCATTAGTAGGAATGAAAACGAAATAACGCGTAATAATTTATCTAAATGTATATCGCCCATAGCCGATGCAATTGTTTCGGCCCCAAAGAATAATGTGAAAAACCCTATAAATCCAATTCCTAATAAAAACCAAAAAGATACACAAATAATTTCTTCTGCTTCTTTTTGTTTTCCTCGTTCTAATCTTTCTGCGACCATTTTTGAAATAATAATGGGAAACCCATAAGTAGCTAAAATCAAACAAAATCCATAAAACGGATAAATTTGTTGGTAAATATAAAAACCAACATCACCCGCTATATTTTGATATGGAATACGGTAAAAAGCGCTTAATACCTTCGTAACAAAACTTGCGATTGTTAATATAATAGCCCCACGCCAAAAGGCTTGGTACTTCTTCGCTTCCATACAAGAAAACTCCTTTTTCTATTCTCACCCCTCGTATTATATCACAAAGAAAAACTGGCTCTCCTTCATATTCCTTACATTCACTGACTTCTTTCAACAGCAAAAATATTCAATGAAAAAAGGTAGCAAAGTGCTACCTTCGTTCAATATACTTATATCTCCAAATAGTTAATTTCTCAAATAGAAATATCATAATTAGGAAAGATTGCTACTTATAGAAATTACACTTCGCTACTGCTCCATTTGTTTCGCTAAAAAGCTTGCAGCTGTATTTACTGATTTATGCTCTACTTCACTTATAATAGCCTCTTTAGAGAAGATAACGACAGCTCCGATTGGATCTCCATTTGCAATAATTGAGCCAATTGTATAAGAGCTCACTTTTTCTGTTACTCCATCAATAATTGAAATTTCGCTTTCATCTGTCATAATTACAGACTTACGCTCTTCCATTGTCTTCTCAATTAAATCGCCAACACTTTTATTTAAGTATTCTTTTTTAGATGCGCCTGCTACTGCGATAATAGAATCACGATCGCATACAAGCACATTATGTCCTAAGCTATCGTATAAAGCTTCCGTATATTCCTTTGCAAAATTACCTAGTTCACTAATTGGAGAATATTTTTTCAAAATCACTTCTCCATCGCGATCAACAAATATTTCTAGTGGATCTCCCTCACGTATACGTAAAGTTCTACGAATTTCCTTCGGAATTACTACCCTGCCTAAATCATCAATTCGACGTACGATTCCAGTTGCTTTCATTCTAATGCTGCCTCACTTTCTACTGATGATCAAAGTGGTGAATTTACCTGTTCATGTAAAAATCACCAACTATTAAACATAGTATTTTACACATTAGTTCTTCTATGCACGTCGAATTGTATTTTTTATCTTATATTAGGCATTTATTACTTCTTTTTTTACATCTGGCAAGCCTTTTAATAAATTTTCAGCAATTGTTAACCATTTCGACGTCTCTAATCCATTCGTTTTCATCACAATTTTCAATTGTGACCCCTCCATACCAAGACCGATCATACGGCCAAAACTACTTCCTAGCATGAATAATTTTCCACCATCTATATTTTGGCTCGCTTGTTCAGAAAACAGGAATGTTACTTCAAATTTATTTTGCTTAATTAACTCAATTTTTTCTTTCATTGCCAACACTTTAATGTTTGCAATTTGTAATAAATAACCAACTTCTTGTGGATAATCACCAAATCTGTCGATCATCTCTTCCTGCAACTCTTCAATATCTTCAATTGCAGAAATACCTCTAAATTGTTTATACATCATAATTTTTTGTTTACTATCTGAAATGTACGCATCCGGTAAATATGCATCTACTTCTAAATCAATTTCAACATTAACGGTATTTTCAACTCCGTCTGTTCCTCTACGTTGCTCAATTGCATCTTTTAACATTTGAGAATATAGATCAAATCCGACAGAATCAATAAATCCATGTTGTTCTGCCCCTAACAAATTACCCGCACCACGAATTGATAAGTCTCTCATCGCAATTTTGAAACCAGATCCAAGCTCTGTAAACTCTTTAATTGCTTGCAGACGCCTCTCTGCAACTTCCGATAACACTTTATCACGTTTGTATGCAAAGTATGCATACGCGACGCGATTAGAACGCCCAACACGACCACGAAGCTGATACAACTGCGATAATCCCATACGATCTGCATCAAATACAATTAATGTATTTACATTCGGAATATCTACACCCGTCTCAATAATTGTTGTACTTACAAGAACATCATGCTGCCCTTCTAAAAACGATAGCATAACAGACTCTAATTCACCTTCATTCATTTTCCCATGTGCGTATGTTACACGAGCATCTGGAACTAACATCGAAATTTCATCTGCTTTTCTTTCAATATCCTCCACACGGTTATATAGGAAGTAAATTTGACCGCCTCTTGCTAACTCCCGCTCTATCGCTTCTCGCATTAACGCTGGATTATACTCTACTACATATGTTTGTACTGGGAAACGATTCTCTGGTGGTGTCTCAATAACAGATAAATCGCGCACACCAAGCATAGACATATGAAGTGTACGTGGAATCGGAGTTGCCGTTAATGTTAACACGTCAACATTTGCTTTCAATTGTTTAATTTTTTCTTTATGTGTAACGCCGAATCTTTGTTCTTCATCAATAATAAGAAGTCCTAAATCTTTATAAGTAACATCTTTAGATAAAATACGATGCGTTCCGATTACAATATCCACCGTTCCATCTTTTAAACCTTTAATCGTTTCATTTTGTTGTTTTCGTGTACGGAATCTACTTAGTAACCCTATATTAATCGGATAATCTTGAAAACGCTCTCGAATTGTTTCATAGTGTTGTTGTGCAAGGATTGTTGTTGGTACTAAAATCGCAACTTGTTTTTCATCCATAATTGCTTTAAATGCCGCACGAATAGCTACTTCAGTCTTTCCATATCCTACGTCACCACAAAGAAGCCTATCCATCGGACGTCCGCGTTCCATATCTTTCTTAATCTCTTCAATAGAACGTAATTGATCCTCTGTCTCTTGATATGGGAATAAAGATTCAAACTCTTGTTGCTCTGCCGTATCTGGTGTATATGCATAACCTTTCGAAGCTTCACGCTCGGCATATAATTTAATTAGGTCATCTGCAATGTCTTGTACAGATTTTTCAACTTTCGTTTTGACCTTCTTCCAATCATTTCCGCCTAATTTATAAACTTTTGGTTCCTTACCTTCAGACCCTACGTATTTTTGCACTTGATCAATTTGTTCAATTGGAACGTATAACTTATCATTACCTTGATATTTAATATTTAAATAATCTTTATGAACACCATTAATCTCTAATGTCTCAATACCTAAAAATTTACCTATACCATGATTTACATGAACTACATGGTCTCCAACTTTTAATTCCGAATAACTTTTAATACGTTCAGCGTTAGATAACTTTTGCTTACGTTGTGATTTTTTAACCTTCTTATGAAAAAGCTCCTTTTCAGTAATGACAACAAACTTTTGCATCGGCATTTCAAAGCCTGCATGTAAATCACCTACAGCAATTTGTAACCTTCCAGGCAATAAGATATCTGTCGCCTCTACAATGTCTGCATCAATATCATAATCACTTAAAATATGTTGTAGTTTTTTTACACGTTCATCATCTGTTCCAAGCACAACGGTCGTAAAATTACCTTCATTCCATCTATCAATTTCAGTTTTTAACAAATGCATCTGTCCGTGGAAATCTTGCATCGTTTTACATGTCACATTTACAATGTTTTGAGGATGTGTGTGTGCTATATGGCGTAAGAATAACGTTAAATATACAAAACTTCTTTTTTTATTATGAAGAAACTCCTCAAACGAGTGGGAGAAAGATAAATCCTGAATAATTGTTCCTTCGCCAAGAAGTGAGATATACCATTCCGCTTCTTCTGTTTCAAGATGTGATGCTGTTTCTTGAATACGAGAAATCTCATCTAAAATTACAACACCATTTTCTGGTAAATAATCTATCAGACTAGCAGGTTCTTTATAGAAAATAGATAAATATTTAAACATTTGTTCTATACTCTGCCCGTTTTTCAACATTTCAATTTCATGACTAACCGTCTCAAGCACAGTAGTCTTTAATTTATCATCGGAAAGCTTTTGCATCGTCTTAGTCAAACCTTCTTCAAGATGCTTAATTCCCGATTTCAATTCTTCCTGTGAAAATAAAAACTCTGTTGCTGGACCGAACTTAACACTTTCCTTTTTATCTTGAGAACGCTGTTCATCCACATCAAACAATCGAATAGAATCGACTTCTGTATCGAAGAATTCAATACGAAACGGTAATTCTTCCGTTAATGGGTAAATATCTAATATTCCCCCGCGTAAACTGAACTCTCCTGGAGCTTCTACCATTGACTTACGCTCGTAGCCAATATGATGTAAAGTATGCAAGAGTGCATCTAAATCAATCTCTTGCCCTAGATTGATTTCAATTTGCCTTTGCTTCCATAATTCTTTTATTGGTAAAAACCTACGCAGCCCTGCAACTGGCGCTACAATAATCCCATTCTCTCCTGCAGCTAAGCGATTTAACACTTCAATACGCTGTGCCTTCAATTCTGGACTTGCAACACCAACCTCCGATGCTATCAATTCATTTACCGGATATAGCCAAACATCTTTTTCACCAAGTAACGCCACTAAATCTTCATGTACTTTTTGTGCTTGGTATAAATTGTGCGTCACGATAAGTTGTGATTGCTTTGTCTTTTTATATAAAGCTGCCATTAATAATGAACGAGAGGATGTTGCCATACCCGATACAAGTTGTTCTTTCAACCCATCTTCTAGCCCATTAATAACCGATTGTATTTCTTCATTTTTATAAAATTGCTCTAATAAACCTATCATTTTCAAAACTCCTCTCAACATAAAGAGCAAGTTACTATATTTTATGCAAATATTTTGGAAAAAGAAAACAGAAAAATGCTTTGGACATGCCAAAGCGACAACATTTTATTGCAGAAATTTTTCATATTCATAATACTCAGGATAAGATGCGAGCGTTTCTTGACACGATTCACAAATCGTTTTTATATATATATTTCCATTCTCATGAAAATGAATCATATCCACTACTTCTTGCTCTGTTAGTTGAAACAAAACGTCGCTATATACTTTTTCTGCGATAATGGAGCCCACATTACTTCCACAATGTCTACAGTAATAATAACCTTCCATACTAGCCTCCTAAATATCCAATTGCTACTAGTATGGGATAAAACAAAATAAAATATTCCAGATTGTGCGCTTAACTATTAAAAGTATTCATGATTTGGAGAAAAGGTTTATTTAACCATTCCTCACATGCATCTGCTGCATTTTCAATGGATTGATTAACGCCAGATATTTCTTCAGATGTAAAACGTCCTAATACGTAATCCACTACTTTTATCCCATTTTTCGGACGATCGATTCCCATGCGGATACGTTGAAATTCTTGTGTTCCTAAATGTGAAATTGTTGATTTCACACCATTATGTCCACCCGCACTACCTTTCATGCGAAGGCGTAATTTACCTACAGGAATATCTAAATCATCGTACATAACAATGAAGTCCTCGACATCAATTTTATAATAATCCATGAGTGGACGGATACTTTCCCCAGATAAATTCATATATGTAAGTGGCTTTAGTAAGATTACTTTTTCCCCATTAACAAAACCTGCGCCAAATACCCCTTTAAACTTTTGTTCATTCAAAGAAATACTCCAACGTTTTGCAAGTTCATCGATTGCCATAAATCCAATATTATGCCTTGTTAATTCATATTCTCTACCTGGGTTCCCAAGTCCTACTATTAATTTCATTCTTGTACCACTACTTTCTTTTTTCGATACGAAAAGACGTAACCAAGCTTGGTTACGTCTCATTCTATCCAATTAATTGAATAATACACTTACAGATTCTTCTTCGTATACACGAATGATTGCTTCTCCGATTAATGGAGCAACTGAAAGTTCATGTACTTTATCAATTTTCTTCTCTTCTGGTAATACGATAGAGTTCGTTACAACTAACTCTTTAATATTCGAATTTTGAATACGCTCAATTGCTGGACCAGATAATACTGGGTGTGTACAGCAAGCATATACTTCAGAAGCACCGTTCTCAACAAGAGCGTTTGCCGCTAATGTAATTGTACCAGCTGTATCAATGATGTCATCAATTAAAATTGCTGTTTTGCCTTCGATGTTACCGATAATGTTCATTACCTCTGATACATTCGGACGAGGACGACGCTTATCAATAATAGCGATTGGCGCTTTTAGGCGATCCGCCATTTTTCTAGCACGCGTTACACCACCGTGATCAGGAGATACGATTACGATATCTTTAAGGCCTTTTGCTTCAAAGTAGTCTGAAAGAATCGGTACACCCATTAAGTGGTCGATCGGGATATCAAAGAATCCTTGAATTTGCGGAGCATGTAAATCTAGAGTGATTACACGAGTTGCACCTGCTGTTTCAAGCAAGTTTGCTACAAGTTTCGATGTAATTGGTTCACGAGAACGCGCTTTACGGTCTTGACGCGCATAACCATAGTAAGGAATAACAATATTAATTGTTTTTGCAGATGCACGTTTTAATGCATCAATCATAATAAGTAATTCCATGATATGTTCGTTTACTGGGAAGCTTGTAGATTGAATAATGAATACATCGCAACCACGGATACTTTCTTCAATGTTAATTTGAACTTCTCCATCACTAAAACGATCAACAGAACATTTTCCTAGTCCTACTCCAATATGCTTTGCGATTTGCTCAGCAAGTTCCTTATTAGAGTTTAAAGAGAATACTTTCAAATTAGAATTTAGATATTGAGTCGACATCTAGATTAACCCTCCACATTATGATTTTTTCTTATTCAGCAATTGATCAACATAGTCTTCTTTGTTAACTTGACGTGCACGTGCTACTGATAATGCTTTTGATGGAACATTCTCTGTTATTGTAGAGCCTGCTGCCACATAAGCACCATCTTCAACTGTTACAGGAGCAACAAGGTTTGAATTACATCCAATAAATACCCCGTTACCAATTACAGTTTTAAATTTATTCTTGCCGTCGTAGTTCACCGTAATTGAACCACAACCAAGATTCACGTCTTCTCCAACTTGTGCATCCCCGATATAACTTAAGTGTGAAGCTTTACTTCTATTACCAAAAACAGTTTTTTTGATTTCTACGAAGTTTCCAACGCGCACTTCATCTCCAATAACTGAATCTGGGCGAATATGTGCAAATGGACCAACTGATACTTCTGTACCAAGTTTGCTGTCATGTACAGTAGATTGACGAATTACCGTACGATCTCCAATTTCACTATCGCGAATTACTGTATGCGGTCCAATTTCACAATCAGAACCAATTACAGTGTTCCCCTCAATAACCGTTCCTGGGTGAAGAACTGTATCACTACCAATAATTGCATCCGCAGAAATGTATGTGTTACTTGGATCAATAATTGTAACACCATTTACCATGTTCTTTCTGTTGATACGATTTTTCATAATAATTTCCGCTTGCGATAGAGCGACTCTGTCGTTAACACCTAACGTTTCATCGAAGTGCTCTGTTTGATAAGCTGATACAATATGACCTTCATTTTTTAAAATTTCAATAACGTCCGGAAGGTAATATTCGCCCTGTACATTATCATTTGAAACTTTAGAAAGTGAAGCAAATAAAGCTTTATTATCAAAACAATACGTACCTGTATTGATTTCTTTAATAGCTAATTCTTTTTCATTCGCATCCTTATGCTCAACAATCTTTTCAACATGACCATTCTCATTACGAACGATACGGCCATATCCAGCAGGCTCTTCTATGTACGCTGTTAGTACCGTCGCCATTGCTCCCGCTTCTTCGTGTTGCTGAAGCAATGCTTCCATCGTTTCAGCAGTTATTAGAGGTGTATCACCACAAATAACTAAAGTTGTTCCCTCTTCATTTGCAAGTACACTTGCAGCTTGATCGACAGCATGAGCTGTACCAAGTTGTTCTGCTTGTAATGCAAACTCACTTACGTTTCCTAGCTGTTCTTGTACCTTTTCAGCACCATGTCCAACGACTGTTACAAGTTTCTGCAATCCTAATTGAGATACTTCATTGACTACATGTTGTACCATTGGTTTTCCACATACAGGATGCAGCACTTTGTATAGCTTGGACTTCATACGTGTGCCTTTACCTGCAGCTAGAATCACTGCAAATCTGTTTGACATATAGACCCTCCATCGCAACCTATTTATCCATTAACGATATTATCCTAAATCATCATATATTTCAAGAAACACATTATAACTATTAAATTTTACCATAATTCTTATAAGATGTTTTACTCTTTAGTATCTTTTTTAAGGAATAAGCTATACTATTTTAAATGATTTTGAAAAAATTAGAAGTTTTTCATCTTTATTTTTTCAAAATATGAATTTTTATAATTAGAAACGTGTATTATTCAAAAAAAAAACAAACTCCTGTAAATGCTTACAGGAGTTTGCTACAAAATTATAAGACTTTCTTTCAAAAGCCCTTTTCATTCGAATTTTACGAAGCGCCTGCTTCTTCAAACTCAACCTCTTCTAACTCGCCTAAACGATGATACTCTGTTAAAACCGCATCTTGAATTTTAGAGCGTGTATTAGAATTAATTGGATGTGCAATGTCACGGAATTCTCCATCTGGAGTACGTTTACTTGGCATTGCTACAAATAATCCATTATTACCATCAATTACACGAATATCATGAACAACAAATTCATGATCTAGAGTAATAGAGGCAATTGCTCTCATGCGGCCTTCTGTGTTTACGCGGCGTAATCTTACGTCAGTCACTTCCATCTTGTGTTCACCACCCTTTTCTAAATAAGCGATATATTTGTATAAATTCCACAAAATTTCTATTTTCCCTTTAATTTTTTAAAAATTTTTAAGATAAAAATTTTTATTGTAGTTGAATATAAGGATTAGTAGAGGTTATCGCTTACAAAGAGTTACTTAACTAGGGCAATTACTTCGATTTCAACAGAAACATCTTTCGGTAATTTTGCTACTTGTACACAAGAACGCGCTGGTTTATGAGTAGAGAAATAAGAACCGTATACTTCATTAACAGCATTAAAATCATCCATATTCTTCAAGAATACTGTTGTTTTTACCACTGTATCAAATGAAGCACCTGCTTCTGCTAATACCGCTTGTAAATTTTCAAATACTTGCTCTGTTTGTACTGTTACATCTCCTGTTACAAGTTCTCCACTTGCCGTTAACGGAATTTGTCCTGAACTATAGAACATATTATTTACAATAATCCCTTGTGAATATGGTCCGATTGCCTGTGGTGCTTTGCTTGTTTGAACAACTTTCATACTTTTCACCCTTTTATTATTTATTTTTACTCTTTAAAAATAGTGTACCAAAGGCAGTTTGTCCATCTATTTTGTAATTTATAAATAGGAATAAAAAAAGGTAAAGCTATCTGCTTTACCTTTTTACTCAGCCTCTACAAGTCCTTTATCAAATGGTGCAAGTGCATAATTCCCCTTTTCCACTTGAATCGCTTTTTCTTTCACATCAACTTCTGACAGACGAATTAATGATACAAAGTTATTAATAAGTCTTTCTTCAATATCCGTAGACTCTACTAATACGCCAATCCCAACAACATTAGCTTTAAACTCTTCTAGCATGCTCATCATACCTTGAATGGTTCCGCCAGCTTTCATAAAGTCATCAATAATTAAAACATTGGACCCTTCCGGAAGGCTACGCTTTGCTAAAGTCATCGTTTGGATTCGCTTAGAGGAACCTGATACATAGTTAATACTAACAGTGGGTCCTTCTGTTACCTTATTATCTTTTCTCGCAATTACTACCGGTACATCTAAGTAGTTCGCTACTGCATAAGCAAGCGGAATTCCTTTTGTCGCTACCGTCATAACCGCATCAATTGGTTGCCTAGCAAAAACAGAAGCAAATAAACGACCTGCGCCATTAATCTGGCGAGGATTACTTAAAAGATCCGTCATATATAAGTAACCGCCAGGCAAAATACGGTCTGGGTTTTCAAATAAGCTACAAAGCTCGTTAATAATCAGATTTGCCTCTTCTTCACTTATATAAGGAATATATTTCACTCCTCCTGCTGCTCCTGGTACCGTTTGCAATGTGCCGACACCTTGTTGTTCAAACGTTTGCTTAATAATAACTAAATCTTCACTAATGGAAGATTTAGCCGATTGATACCTTTCAGCAAAAAAAGTGAGAGAAACTAGCTGACGAGGATTTTGTAACAAGTAATACGTCAGATCGACCAATCTTGTACTTCGTCTAATTTTCATACTCTCACCTCAAATCACGAATATTCTAAACAAATCATAACGTATTATACGTCTTTATTCAAGCGTTTCTCGCTCTCCTAATAAACGCACTGCATATACTTGCTCGCAAAATCCTTTTAACCCGTTATATATGCGGTGCATTCGCGAATCATGGTGTACAAGACCAAATACAGTTGGCCCACTTCCACTCATTAATACGGCATCTGCCCCAAAGCGTTTCATCTGTGATTTAATACGTGCAACCTCGGGATGCATCGCAAACGTCACATGTTCTAAAACGTTACCAACAGTATCACAAATTCCTTTATAATCGCCATGGTTAATGACTTCAACCATTTTATCTACATTTGGATGAGTAACACGATTTAATTTTAAATTTCCGTACACGTCAGCAGTAGATACACCAATGTGGGGCTTTGCTAAAACAACCCAACAAGAAGGCGGAGTCTTTATATGTTCAATTTCTTCTCCTCTTCCAGTGGCAATAGCAGTTCCGCCATATACACAGAACGATACATCTGACCCAATTTCTGCGCCAAGCTTTGCTAATTCATCGATTGTTAGCCCTAAATTCCATAACTTATTAAGGCCACGTAATGTCGCTGCTGCATCACTACTTCCACCTGCTAATCCAGCGGCTACTGGAATCGTTTTTTCAATAGTAATAGACACACCTTTTTTTACATTAAACTTCACTTTTAATAATTTCGCTGCTTGATAAGCTAAATTGCGTTGGTCGTCTGGGACATACCGATTATGGGACAAAATTTCAATACGGTCTTCTGCTAATTCCGTTAGCTCTAAACGATCTGCCAAGTCGATTGTTGTCATAATCATTTTCACTTCATGATATCCATCTTGTCTTTTTCCCAGTACATCTAACGACAGATTAATCTTTGCTGGTGCTTTCACTAGTAGCTTCAATCTATTCACCCACTCTATGTACTCAATCTTTTATCGTTTATTTTACCATAAATTTATAGTAAGACGATGACACTTCCCTAATTATATCGAAAAGCATTCAGAATGAAACTACTTATGTCAAATGATGGCACCTTTTAGCGTGCAAAAAGCCGAGGAATCTCTCCTCGGCTACCGTAGCATAGAAAGTATCTTACAACTACTGGTTTCGTTTCATTAATTGCTGTTCTGCAATTTCTATAGCACGTTTCACCATATTACCAGCATCTTTCGCACGAATTCCGCCCCATCCTTCTTTCTGAACAACATCATAAAAGCCAAGCTCTTTTGCAAGCTCCTCTTTAAATTGATTTGACATGACTCCTCTTCGTCTACTCAATGCAGAGTCCCTCCTTATTTTGCTACGGTATAATTAGTATGCAAAATAATATAGCTTTTCATTTATGGGAATATATGTAACGAAAAATACATTAATTATAAAATACTTCATTTTGAGATTCATCGTAAAATGTTAGCTCTACTGTCTCTGTTAAAACATCTGCATAACTATAAGATACACGTTGCAATGCATCTTCTTGCTGGTCTAATTGTACAACAAACACAGAACGATATGTTTCTGCAAGTACACCTGATTGCTCCACAGTTTTTCTTCTCCCACTATTTGCCTTTAACATAAGTCGCTGTCCAAGATGGTGATCTAATTCGCTTTTAATTTCATCTAAACGTTTTGACATATACTTTGCTACACCTCGCTGTAATTTAGATTGAACACTTAAAACACGATATATCTATCCCAATTATTAACCGCAATTCACAGACAATATCATTATAAAAGCATCATGCGTTCAAATAGATAGAAGAAATACTATATTCTAAAAGTATCATTGTATAGTCTGCACGTTCTTGCCGCTTTTTATCCAGACTCATTTAAATCATTTCCACATAAAAAAGCAAGATACGTATGTACCTTGCTCATTCGTCATAATGTTGAAAGGGCAATCCTGTTCGTAAAATCCCTCTTGTTTCAATTCCGCCTAGTCCCTTTTCGCCAGTAATTGTATTACGCACAACGTCCCATACATTTACTCTTTCCATAAATGAAGTGAAACTAATTTTGCCAACTACATATACAGGATCTAGAGCATGAATATTAATTCTAGACGGTGAACTAGCAAAATTAGCACCTGCCCGAATCAACGCCTCAAAGTGTGATTGACAAGCCCCAGCAAAAATAACGAGTTGATCTAACGATGGATACTTTTTCCGCACTTCTCGAACGGCCTGTACAAAATGTTTAGAATGTCTATATGCTGCTAAATCTCCCATAACTCCTTTTGACTTTGTATATGCATCATGTCCTGTAATAACTAAAATGTCTGGGCGAAAATGATCTATTAAGTCTACTACCTTTTCATGCATCTCCGTTTCCTTACAATGAATACCTTGAACAGGAACGCCTATTTTATTATATAAATCTAAGCACTTGCGCAAATATAAAGGATCTCCATCTATATGCAATACACGTCCTGGCATTTGAAAATAATTCACTTCACTTGTATATCCACCAGTTGAATTATGTTCATGTCTTTGTTTCATCAACACGTAATCTTGCTGAAACAACCGGTAAGTACGCTCCATCGTTTCTTTTTCACGCTTCACTCTATTTTTATGTTCTCGTTGATCTATACTAACTAAATCTGCAAGTGGTGCATCCGCCACAAGTCTAATTTCCTCTCCAAATAATATTGCCATATCGCCTTTTATTTCTATAATACGAAAAAGAATATCCCTATTATGAGAATATCGTTCAACTAATTCTCCAACATGTAAATCCATTCTCCTACCTCCAAACTCCAAACTCGTTAGGCCATCTTACCTGTTTTTAAAGTATGAATTTAGGAAAGGAAAGGTGACAAAAGGGACAGCTCAAGTTGAACTGTCCCTTTCATATTCTTATGACAATTTATGAAGAATTAATGCATTACTTAATGTTGCAAACTCTTCGATAGATAGCGTTTCGCCTCTTCGCTTCGGATCAATTCCTACTTCTGTCAAAATTCGATCCAACAGCTCTTTATCTTTCGGGAAACCATTTAAATTATTTGATAAATTATTCATTAAAGTTTTACGACGCTGTGCGAAACTTGCTCGTACTACTTCAAAGAAGAAAGTTTCATCTGTCACTTCTACAACTGGTTTAGGACGCTTTAGAAGACGGATAATCGCAGAATCAACATTTGGTTGTGGCACAAACACTGTACGTGGTACAGTCATAACTGTTTCTACCTCTGTATAATACTGAATGGCAATTGATAAAGAACCATACTCTTTCGTTCCTGGTTTAGCAGCTAAACGATCCCCAACTTCTTTTTGCATCATAACAACAAATCCACGAACCGGTAATTTTTCTTCAAGCAATTTAAATAAAATTGGCGTTGTAATATAGTATGGTAAATTAGCTACTACCATTACATCTTGTCCTTCTTCAAATTGTTCACTAAACACTTCATGTACATCTGCTTTTAGTACATCTTTATTTATAACTGTAACGTTGCTATATGGAGCTAACGTCTCGTCTAAAATTGGTAATAATCTCTGATCAATTTCAAAAGCCACTACTTTTTTAGCACGCTTCGCCAATTGCTCTGTTAACGCACCAATACCTGGTCCAATTTCAATTGCGCCACTTTCTGAACCGATTTCTGCGTGATCAACGATACGATTTAATACATTCGTATCAATTAAAAAATTTTGTCCTAAACTTTTTTTGAATGAAAATCCATACTTTTCAACAATGTCTTTCGTACGATTTGGTGTTGCGATATCCTTCATTTTTTTTCCTCCTGTATTACTTGCTTATAAGCTTCTGCAAATGATTCCTTTGAAACCTGAAACATTTGTAAACGTTTATGTAACTGTTTTGCGTTTGTATAACCAATCTTTAATAGCTTACCCACTCTTTCTCTGCGACTCTTTGCCATTTCTCCGCCCACTAAGCCCGCATCGACTAGATCACTCCAACTAATTTCACTTGTGTAAGCTTCCATTTCTTCATGTATATTCTCTAAAGCACGGCGAATCGACTCATTAGAAGCATGTTCGATTCCAACACCTTTTTTCCTTTTAGCAAGTGCTTCTTCCTTCGTTAAAAAAGCATGCTTACATCCAGGAACCTTGTCAGAAATAATTTTTCGAATACGCTCTCCAGGATAATCCGGATCTGTAAAAATAATAACGCCTCGTTTTTGCTGCGCTAATTTAACTTGCTCAATAACGTGATCACCGATTGCTGAACCGTTCGTTTCGATTGTATCCGCATCAACAGCACGTTTAATCGCAACTGTATCATCTTTACCTTCTACAACGATAATCTCTTTAATTTTCATGCTTGCCTCCACACTCTTTTCATCTCTACTTAGTAAAACAAAAAAATGACGACTTTTCCATTATTATTTTCCCAATCGTACATTTTAAAAAGTAGAAGAGAAAAATCTTTGTTCACTATCCTTATTGTAACACTTCTATCTCCATCTTAATTTATCCGCAATATTTCTACACTTATGTTATGAGTAAATAGTGGGTTCTTATCACTTCTACTATCTCTCTTCTCAAAAAACAAAAAAAGAATGGGACTCCCCATTCTTTTTTATTCAACACCAAATAAGGATTTGGCATTCTTTGTTGTTACTTGTGCTACTTCGTCATAAGAAATTCCTTTTAAATTCGCAATTTCTTCTGCTACCAGTTTTACATAACTAGGTTCATTTCGTTTCCCTCGAAATGGGTGTGGTGTTAAATACGGGCAATCTGTCTCTATCAATAATTTTTCTAACGGAATCTCCATAGCAACTTCTTTCGGTTTCTTGGCATTTTTAAATGTTACTGGCCCACCTAATGAAATTAAAAAGTTCATATCGACACATCGCTGTGCTACTTCTACACTACCGCTAAAGCAATGCATAATGCCCCCTACTTCAGCTGCATTCTCTTCCTCTAGGATATCAACAATATCTTGAGTTGCATCGCGGTTATGTATAATAATCGGTAATTTCACCTTTTTCGCTAATGCAATTTGTTTACGGAATACTTCCTTCTGTATTTCTTTTGGAGACTTATCCCAGTGATAATCTAATCCCATTTCCCCAATTGCAACTACTTTAGGATGAGCCGCTAATTCTTCTAACCAAGCTAAATGTTCTTCTTTCATATCGATTGCATCAACAGGATGCCATCCAACTGCAGCGTAAATAAAATCATAAGCCTCTGCTAATTCAATTGCTTTCTTTATCGTTACTTCATCAAATCCAACAACAACTGTATATGTAACTCCCGCTTCTTTCATTCTCGCGATAACTTCTTGTAAATCTTCTTCAAATTGCTCTGCATTTAAATGTGAATGTGTATCAAACAACATAATAAATAACTCCTTTTATATTGAAATCAATTCTCTCATAGAAAAACTACACTCTTTCTAACTTAACGATAACAATACTTCAATTTTAATGCAAAAAACGGAATGTAAAAAGAAAAAAGACGCTTCACCAATGTTACACGTGAAACATCTCTTTTCTTGTCTCAATTACTTGATTTTTGTACCACTTGGTAAATTCTGGTCAATTGATGCTAATGACAATACGCCATTCTCTTCACCTGCTAAAATCATACCTTGTGATAATTCACCACGTAATTTTACAGGTTTTAAATTCGTTACACAAATAACCTTTTTACCTTTTAGTTCTTCTGGGGAATAGAATTTAGCAATCCCAGAAACCACTTGGCGCTTCTCTGTACCTAAATCAAGCTGAATTTTTAACAACTTATCTGCTTTTTTCACAGGTTCAGCGGATATTACTTCAGCTACTCGTAATTCTACTTTAAAGAAATCATCAATTGTAATTTCTTCTGCCTTTGGTTCTTCTGCTTTTTTCTCTTCTACTTTAGGAGCAGAACCTTGCATTTGTTCTTTAATATACCCCACTTCTACTTCCATTTCCAAACGAGGGAAGATTGGGTTTCCTTTTTCTACTTTTGTTCCAGCTGGAATACATCCAATTGTAGATAGGCTTTCCCAAGATTTATGCGCCTCTTCAGTAAGTCCAAGTTGAGCAAACATCTTACTTGGTGCTACTGTTAGGAATGGCATAAGCATAATACCTGTTTGACGAAGTATCTCAGCTAAGTGGGCCATTACAGACGCAAGTTTTTCGCGATCATTCTCATCCTTCGCTAATACCCACGGTTGCGTTTCATCAATATATTTGTTCGTACGGCTAACTAATTGCCAAATGGAACTTAGCGCTACAGAGAATTCCATACTCTCCATTGCCTCTTCTACTTTTTTCAATGTATCTTTGGCAAATGTCACTAACGTTTCATCGAACTCAGTTACATTTGCTTTAAATGCAGGGATTTCCCCGTTAAAGTATTTATCAATCATAGCTACTGTACGATTTAATAAGTTACCTAAATCATTCGCTAAATCAAAGTTGATTCGTTCAACAAATCCTTCTGGTGTGAATACTCCATCAGATCCAAATGGAACTTCGCGAAGTAAGTAGTAACGCAATGCATCTAATCCGTAACGATCAATTAGTGTAACTGGATCTACTACGTTTCCTTTTGACTTACTCATTTTTCCATCCTTCATTAAAATCCAGCCATGAGCAAAGACTTTCTTCGGAAGTGGTAAATCTAAAGCCATTAAAATAATTGGCCAATAAATTGTGTGGAAACGAACGATTTCTTTCCCAACTAAATGGACATCTGCTGGCCAGAATTTTTTATACTTCTCTTCATTTTCTGTTCCATATCCTAATGCAGTAATGTAATTAGACAACGCATCTACCCATACGTAAATAACGTGTTTTGGGTTACCTGGAACACGAACTCCCCAGTCAAATGAAGTACGAGAAACAGCTAAATCTTCTAATCCTGGTTTAATGAAGTTATTAATCATTTCATTTTTACGGGACTCCGGCTGAATGAAATGTGGGTTATCTTCATAGAACTTTAATAGTCGGTCTACATATTTACCCATTCTAAAGAAATAAGACTCTTCGCGAACAAGTTCTACAGCGTGACCACTATCTGGGCTTTTTCCACCAACTACTTTGTCACCTTCCATAATTGGATCTACTAATTGATGCGCTGTATAGAATGTTTCATCTTGTACAGAATACCAACCTTCATATTCATCAAGATAAATATCGCCTTGATCTACTAGCTGCTTGAAGATTTTCTCAACAACATCTTTATGACGATCTTCAGTTGTACGAATAAAATCATCATAAGAGATATCCATCTTCTCCCAAAGTTCTTTAATCCCTGATACAATGTTATCCACATATGCCTGTGGTGTAACATTTAGTTCTTCTGCTTTCTTTTGGATCTTCTGTCCATGCTCATCAGTTCCTGTTAAATAATGAACATTGTATCCTTGCATACGCTTATATCGTGCCATCGCATCTCCTGCTACTGTCGTATAAGCATGTCCAATGTGTAACTTTCCACTTGGATAATAAATTGGGGTAGTAATATAAAAGGACTTATTTTCCTCTTTCATCGTTTTGGACCTCCCGAATAACCTCATATGTATTTATAAACAGTATATCAAAAACTCATATATAAAGTGAAACTTTAATCCGTGGAGAGGGTTCATCCCCCATGGATTATTAGCCCACACCAATCGGGCTTTTACGAGCAGCCCGACACCCACTTAACTTCTTTGCTCCGGCTAAATTTTGAAGTGGGAGTCTTACTGCTCACAAATAGCGGGATAAAAACGAGTTAATGCTCGATATCTTTATCATCTATTACTCATATTCAAAAAAATATACAATATATTTCCCCAAAAGTATAAACATTACAAAAAATAATACAAAACAATTGTAGAAATGACTTACATTCTATCATATATAAGAAGTATAAAAATCTATAAATCTTTTTTAAAAATATAGAATTTAATAATTGACGGAAATGTAAATGATTGGTATCATATGTCCATAGGGTATTTTGTCGAAAAATGACGAATCAAAAAAATAGACTCGAAACTTATAAACTATTTATTTAGGAGGAAAAGAATTATGAAATCTACTGGTATCGTTCGTAAAGTTGATGAATTAGGTCGTGTAGTAATTCCAATCGAATTACGCCGTACTTTAGGTATTGCAGAAAAGGATGCTCTTGAAATCTACGTTGATGATGAAAAAATCATCTTAAAGAAATATAAACCAAACATGACTTGCCAAGTAACTGGTGAAGTATCTGATGGTAACCTATCTTTAGCTGAAGGTAAAATTATCTTAAGTAAAGAAGGCGCTGAACAAGTCTTAAACGAACTTCAAGATTATATCGAAACAGCAAAATAAGCTTCTCAATTATGAGAAGCTTATTTTTTATCCACATGATAGATTTGATATACGTCGCGTTTCGACAAATCTCGGTCTTTAGCGACTATTTTTATCGCTTCTTTTGAATTCATGCCTTTTTCATTTATATAATGTTCAATATGATTATATACTGAAATAGCTTCCCACCATTGTTCTTCTGGAGTAGGTTCTTCTGTTGAACCTGCTACTAAAATACAAAACTCACCACGAACTTCATTTTGCTTCGTCCACTCAATCGCTTCTTCAATTGTTCCACGAATAAACTCTTCAAATTTTTTCGTTAGCTCACGACATAATACGATTTCCCTATTTCCTAATACTTCTTGCATAGAGATTAAAGTATCATCTAAACGATGTGGCGCCTCATAAAACATCATTGTAGTTGGAATATAGCGTAGTTTTTCTAATTCAAGCTTACGTCCCTTTTTATTTCTTTGCAGGAAACCATAGAAATAAAAATGTTTTGTCTCAAGTCCTGATGCAATCAATGCTGTAAGGGCTGCATTTGCCCCAGGAAGCGGGATAACATGATATTGTTCTGCTACAGCCTCTACAACGATATCATAACCAGGATCTGAAATACATGGCATACCAGCATCGCTCACAATGGCTACAGTCTTACCTTCTTCTAACTTATCTAAAATTTTCCGTCCACTTACTCCTTTATTATGCTCATGATAACTCATAACTGGTGTTTCAATTTCAAAGTAATTACAAAGTTTCTTCGTTTGCCTTGTATCTTCCGCTGCAATAATGTCTGCCTCTTTTAAAATTCGGATTGCACGAAATGTCATATCCTCTAAATTTCCGATTGGAGTCGGTACTAAATATAAAACTCCCTTTTCATTTTGCTGAAAGCTTTTTTGCTGCCACATAGCGTTCTCCTTTTTGCATGTATTCTTCTTTTTTTTTCCTCGTTAACTGCTTAAAGTGATACTCAGCTTGCATAGCCGTTCGTTTATCCTCGTGATCCTCTACATATTTTAAAACAACTGGAAGTCTAGCGCGTGTATATCTAGCACCTTTTCCACTATTATGGGTCTGAATCCGTTTTTCTATATGATTCGTGTATCCAGCATAATAACTTCCATCAGAACACTCCACCACATAAAAACAATGCTTATTCTTCTCCATATAAAATTGAACGAAGCTCCTTTGTATATTCATTGTTTTCTTCATATACAAAAAGAGGTGGTAAGATTTTTAAATCTGCATTCCCATCCTTAATTCCTTCAATTAACAATGTATTCGCTTCTTTACCAGCCTTAGGATAAACAAATCGCACACGTTTCGGTTCAATTTTGTATTTACGCATTAATGTGACGATGTCGAGCAAACGACCTGGACGATGTACAAATGCTACTTTCCCACCCTGTTTCACTAGCTGACTACTTGCGTATACAACATCTTCTAGTGTGCACATAATTTCATGACGAGCTATCGCTAAATGTTCATTCATATTCTTCTCAGAAGTTTGTGGTGTTTGAAAATAAGGAGGATTACATGTTACAACATCATATTGATGACGTCCAAGTTTCTCCGGCATATCTTTCAAATCTCCATGGATTAAATGAATTCTTTCTGCTAAATTATTGTATTGAACACTTCTTATTCCCATATCATATAAGCGCTCTTGAATTTCTACACCTGTAATTTTCCCTTTTGTCCTTGTACTTAATAAAAGAGGGATAACTGCATTACCTGTACACAAATCAAGTAAATTACCTTTTTGAATTGGCACCCAAGCAAAATCTGCAAGTAAAACAGCATCCAAAGAAAAATTAAATACTGATGGACTTTGTACAATCTTCATATCTTGCGCTAATAAGTAATCTAAACGCTCATCTTCATATAAATTCATATATTGCTCCCTTTCTTACACTTAACCTACCCTATTTCATCTTCTATTAATGTAAAAATAAATTTCATTCTACTCTCATGTATAAAAAATTACCTTTCCAATTATATTGGAAAGGTAATCTCACTTTTTATTTAAAAATGACAGACAGAATAAACAATCTCCCTCTTTACGTACACTTCCATAATGTAGATTGCAAATATGAAAACCTTCTTGATATAGTCTCGCTAGATTATCGTAGCCTTCACCAATATCTGTCTTCGCCTTCATTTCTTTGCGTTTTTGAGTTTTTTGTTTTTCCTTGTTCTGCACTTCTTCAAAACGATGTCGCAAATTTTCATTTTCCATTTTTATATGTTGGTTTTCTTCCAATAATTCTGCAAGATGTTGTTTTAATTCTCCCAACTGTTTGTATAAATGTCCAATTTGCTCTTCCATACTAGAAACCGATGCAAAAATATCCTTTTTCTCCACAAGCACCCACCTCATTAATCTGTGGTTTGACTCGAAACGACCCCTTTATTCATTAATTCATCTAACGTATATTCTACTATCCGTTCCTTGTCTACTAGTTCCACTTGAATTAATCTTTCTAAAATATTTAATCCGATAACACGGCCAGTACCGTGCGGTGTTTGTATACGTTGATCTAAATCAGGAAGTTGTTCCTTTGCTGCCTCATATTCATCATTCTCATATTTTAAGCAACACATTAAGCGACCACATAAACCAGAGATTTTTGCAGGATTTAATGATAAATTTTGATCTTTTGCCATTTTAATGGATACAGGTTCAAAATCTCCTAAAAAAGTAGAACAACAAAGCATACGACCACATGGACCAATACCACCAAGCATTTTTGCTTCGTCACGAACGCCGATCTGTCTCAGCTCAATTCTTGTCCTAAAAATTGCCGCTAAGTCTTTCACTAGTTCCCGGAAATCAATCCGACCATCCGCAGTAAAGTAAAAAATAATCTTATTACGATCGAACGTATACTCTACATCTACAAGCTTCATATCAAGATTATGTTCTCCTACCTTTTGTTGACAAACTTGATATGCTTCTTTCGCAGCATGCCTATTCTCTTCAACAATGGTACGATCATTTTCATTTGCAATACGAATAACTTTTTTTAGCGGTAATACAACGTCATTTTCATCAACTTGCTTTTTGGTAATAACTACTTTTCCGTACTCAATACCTCTTACCGTTTCTACAATTACAAACTCATTTTCTGAGATATCGAACTGATTTGGATCAAAGTAATATACCTTTCCGGCCTTCTTAAAGCGAACACCTACTACATCATACAAAACGGTCATCCCTCCTGCAACCGCAACACTAACTGTTCGAACACAAGCTGCGCATTTACATTAGCGTTGATTCTATTTTTTGCCTCTAATATATTAAAGAGAGCTGATACAATGCGCTTCTGAGCATAAGAAAAGGATTCAAACATCTCTTTCTGCTCATGAAAAACAAGACGATCTTCTTCTCCAAGTTGAACATATAATAAATCCTTATAAATAAGGAGTAACATATCTAAGCCTTGCTGTAATTGTTCTTTCTCTCCAAAGTGCTTCCCCCATTTTTCTTGTACAAAAAAAATAGAGGCCTTATCTTTTTCGAGCGCTTCACATAATTTTATCACTAAAGCTCTCGCTTGTGCAAACCATTCATCATTACACATTAATAAAGCTTCTTCAAAACTATTTGTAAGCTGCGCAGCAAGTGTAGATAAAGAGACTGTAATACCTTCTTCCTCTAACCTCTTAATTAAAGATTCTGTAGGCAACGGCCTAAACGTAACAACTTGACAACGAGATAAGATTGTATTTAAAATCTGATGACTTTGTTCAGTAAGTAAAATAGCTGTTGTATCACTACTTGGTTCTTCTAAAAACTTTAAGAGCGTATTCGCTGCATTTGCTGTCATACGATCTGCATGCTCAATAATATATACTTTTTTATTTGCTTCTAATCCTGTTTTTGAAAACTCTTCTTGTAAATCATGAATTTGCTGTTTTTTAATAGATAATCCATCTGGTTTTACAATATGTAAGTTTGGGTAGTTACCTGAATCAATTCGGCGACAATTCGTACATACATGACAAGGCTCTACACCATTTCTTTGTGAACAGAGAAAACTTTTTGCCATTTGAATTGCTGTGGCGAACTTCCCAGTTCCTTTCCCTCCCTCTAACAAGTAAGCGTGGGATATACGCTCTTTTGCAATGCTATTCATCAACATTTTGACACCGATGGGCTGTATAGCAGAAAGCTGCTCCCACGTATTTATCATACTGCATACCTCACTTATTTCATTCTTTCCTTCTATTATAACAATTTATCTTCTATAATCTGAACAACTTCTTCTATAAGTTTTTTCATTGGTTGATCAGCATTTACTAATACAATGCGATTAGAGAAACGCTCTACAACTTGTAAATACCCTTCACGCACACGTTTATGGAAAGAGATATCTTCCATATCTAGTCGATTTACTTCACGTCCTGCATCTTTTCCAATTCGTGCTAAACCTACCTCTGGCTCAATATCTAAATAGATTGTTAAACTAGGCATACAATCTTCCGTTGCGAAACGATTAATTTCAAATACTTTATCCATACCTAAGCCTCTTGCATATCCTTGATATGCTAAAGAACTATCTATAAAACGATCACATAGTACAAGATAGTTTTCCTCAAGTGCTGGCATAACTTTTTCCACTAAATGTTGTCTACGTGCAGCAGCATAAAGAAGTGCCTCTGTACGTGCTTCCATCATCGTATACTCTTTTTTATGTAAAATTGTTCTAATATCTTCAGAAATTGCAATACCACCTGGTTCTCTGGTCGCCATTACCTTTTGTTCCTTTTGCTCAAAATATGGTAATAAACTTTTAATTAATGTTGTTTTACCCGAACCTTCTGGCCCTTCAATTGTTACAAATAATCCCTTCATCCTAAAACCTACTTTCTATATCATACACGTTCATATATTTCGTACTACCTTGAAAACGAGCCCCTGTTTTCTCTAAATGAGTAATTTGCTTTGTATGTTCTTGAGTAATTCTCTCTCCATACATGATCAATGGAATTCCAGGTGGATACGGAATCACCATTTCTGCAGCTATCATACCAACGGCTTCTTCTATAGATACTAACTTCGTTTCATATCTCTCTAATTGTTTATACGTATACGGTAAAGGGGAAATCTCCCCTTTATAAGTATAACGAATTGATGCTGTCTTGTCTTTTACCTTATATTGCTGCATAGCTAATCGAATGATCTCTATAGCTTTCATATACCCCTCATTTACTTGTAACGGTAATATAAATAGGACGTTATATGGATCTGCCATTTCCGTATATATACCGACTTTTTCAAATACAGACTGTAATTCATACCCCGATAACTGACAGCGAGTTTGCACCGTAACTTTTAATTCATCTTGCGATGGATATTGTAAAATAGCTATTTGTGGGATAGATCGCAATCCTTCTTTAAATCGGCGTAAAAACTCAACGATTTCATCATGACCTTCTTCCTTTATAACTGCTATTGCAAAACGTGCTATATCAAGAGAAGCCATAATTGGATACGATGGGCTACTAGATTGTAGCATACTTAAATAGGAGGAAACTTTTTCTTCGCTCACCAAACGGCTATTTATATGTAAATAAGATCCCATTGTCATCGCAGGTAATGTTTTATGTGCGGAATGAACCACAATATCCGCACCATAAACTAATGCTGACTTCGGGAAGGGGTCCCCTATACAAAAATGCGCCCCATGGGCTTCATCTACTAGAACAGGAATTTTATGTGCATGTGCGTAAGCGATACTTGCCTCTAAATCAATTCCCATACCATAGTAATTAGGATGTGTTAAAATAAGTGCTTTTGCATTTGGATACTTTGTAATTGCCTCCTTAATAATTTCATCATGAACACCTACTGGTACGTTATGTACTTCATCAATCCATGGATTTAAAAAGACCGGATTAGCCCCTGCTAATTTCAAACCATTAATGATCGATTTATGACAATTTCTTTGTACGAGGACAATATCGTGTTCGCCGCAGCAAGACAAAATCATTGCTAAATTTCCAACTGTTGAACCATTAATTAAAAAATAACTTTTGTGCACGCCATATACTTCAGCTAATAATTGCTGTGCTTCATCTATACATTCAAACGGGCTATGTAAATCATCTAATCCTGTTAACTCTGTTACATCAATTGATAATATGTCCTTAAACCCCCCTGAAGCTTTCTGAGGGAAGTTTAAACCATTCTTATGACCCGGAACATGAAAAGATAGTAGTCGCCTTTCTTTAAATTCCATTAGCGCCTCATATAAAGGCATACGATTTTGATTCATATATATATCTTCCTTATTATTCATTCTGTATCTATTATACAGATATTAGGGCAAAAAAAATAATAGGCATAATGCCTATTTAAAAATATGATACTTCTAATTTTCGCAGTTGTTTTAAATAATGTATATACTTCGGGTCAGTTGTCTCAGTATTCACCAGATTTCTTTCGCACTCGTAACATATTAAATTATTATATACATATATTCCTTCCCCACTTTTTGTCTCACAAACGATGCAAATTTCACTTGGTAATTTCATAATCTTTCCTCCCTTTTTAAATAAACATATTATATACCTCTATTCCTTAACAAATTTCCGGAAAATATACATCAATTTTTTATATAATATGATTTATTCTTGGGCAACGTGTTTGTATTACTTATGTATTCCCTTTACTTCTTTCATGTACTGTTTAAAAACAAAAAAACACAAGTCAAAAGACTTGTGTTTTTATCTTGCTTGGCGACGTCCTACTCTCACAGGGACAAGGTCCCAACT
>NZ_JAWRYM010000219.1:0-343 GCF_046534555.1 Bacillus sp. SIMBA_074
GCCAGCCGCAATGTAAGCCCGCTGGCTAGTGTAGTCGTGACCGTGGGTACTTTTAACGGTGGAGACAACAACAATATTATTGCCGACAGCTGCCGCCTCACAGGAACAGTCCGCACCTTCTTGCCGGATGTTCGTGATCGTGCCGAGCAGCGTTTGGCAGAGATTGCAGAAGGGACCGCAGAGATGCTCGGGGGTAGTGCAACCGTGCATTATGATCGCGGCTATCCTGCAGTAATTAACAATGAAAAAGAAGCGCAAATCGCCCAGGAAGCGGCTATTGCTGCGTTTGGAGCAGATCGTGTTCAGCCGATGAAGCCGTTGATGGGCGGCGAAGACTTTTCCT
>NZ_JAWRYM010000220.1:0-343 GCF_046534555.1 Bacillus sp. SIMBA_074
GATGGAAACGGGAGGCATTTCGGCAAGATTAATTCGATTCGCCAATACGATTGTGGGGAATTTGCCAGGTGGCTTGGCGGTTGTAGCTGTTATTGGTTGTACATTTTTTGCTGCTATTTCCGGTTCGTCAGCTGCAACAACTGCTGCTGTGGGTGGCATATTGATTCCGCATATGGTAAAAAAAGGATATAATGTGCGGTTTTCTTCTGCATTGCATGCGGCGGGTGGAACAATCGGTGTCATGATTCCCCCGAGTGTGCCGATGGTTTTGTACGGAGTGGCAGCGAGTACCTCCATTAATGATTTGTTTATTGCTGGAATCGGGCCGGGTATTCTCGTCGCG
>NZ_JAWRYM010000221.1:0-342 GCF_046534555.1 Bacillus sp. SIMBA_074
CTCCGCTCCGATCAGCTCGGGAGCCTGCTCAGCGGGGTGACCCGTGCGGCCTCGCACCGCGGACGTGGTCATGGTTTGCTGGTGCCATGAAGGCTGTGACCTATACCGCCACCGGCGACTCGGACGTCCTGACCCTCGGCGAGCGCGACGAGCCGCACGCCGGCCCCGGAGAGGTGCGCGTGCGCATCCAGGTGTCGGGCGTGAACCCGACCGACTGGAAGGCACGTAAGGGCAGCGGAGCGACCCGGCTGCCCCGCCCGCAAGTGCCGAACCAGGACGGCGCCGGGGTCGTGGACGAGGTCGGAGACGGCGTTACCGGTTTCTCGGTGGGAGACCGTGTAT
>NZ_JAWRYM010000039.1:0-43419 GCF_046534555.1 Bacillus sp. SIMBA_074
CTGTTGGATACAGAAATCATCTCCTTGATGTTGCCTAACTTTTTTCAAAATGTCCTTTACAAAGGGTACAGATTAAAGGACGCCATGCTTTTTTCAGTTTATTAAAAATAAAGAACAATTTTTATTTAAAGGATGTTTTAAAGGATGAAGCATTAGGAATCATCTCAATCCGGAAAGCATATGACTTAATAGAATCTATTTCTATGTGCAAGGGGAATGCATATGTGGAAATTTCAAAAACCTTGAAAAAACGATTGCATAAGTATATTTAAATTTTATTTTCATACATAGTATAATTGAGCATTCAAGGAACAAGGAGTGATTGTAATGTCGACAGACCAATCTATTCCTGGACATTTTATTATGGACCCACAGTGAGCTATGCTGTTGCCACCGGAATTGAAAGCAGCTCCATCTGAATCATTAACAGAACAATTATTTATTGAACGATCTATAACTGAAAATAGATTTTGGTTACGTATTATGAAAGAGCATGCTTTGTTTCTTGGTGAGGGGTTTAATCGTAACGATAAAAATTTAATTCAGTAAGTAGAACAGTTTTATAATCAGTTTGATAGGCAGCGGCAAAAAGCATTTACTATTCCACAAACTGTTCAAGCGGTAAGGCAATTAAATGAAGAGAGTATTCAGTTAGTGTATGCTTTTCGTAATTATAAAAGAAACTTACTAATTTTAATCATCAGTTGTAAAGTGAAAGGGTTTAATTTTCCACTTTTAGTGGATCATGTTGCACGAGAAGCGGAATATTTTATGCGGACACTTCAAAAGTTTAATGAAGGTAAGATGGATCCTATTCAAGATGCGATTATTAGCGAGAATGTTTTCTGGTTACGAATTATGATGGAACACTCACGTTTTATTGCTTCATTACTGGATCAATCGGAGAGAAATCTTGTTCATACAGCGTTGAAATTTGGAGATGATTTTGAAATTCTTCTTAATCAAGCTAGAGATGTTGAATCGATGTTATATCAAAAAGAACCGACATATCCGATTATAGGAAAAATGAATAAAGATAGTGAAAATGCCACTGTTGAGTTAAGGAATTTCAAAAAAGCAGGATTAGAGTTAATTCAAACATGTCAAATCCGAAATGTCATAAATCAGTTGCTTGCTGATCATGTTACAAGAGAGGCAGAGCATTTCCTCTTTATGATTCATGTATTGGAGCAAAGGCTAAAGCAAAAGCAGGTGGAACAATCTCCGCAATAATAAATAAACAAGGAAAGCATGGCAAACTAATGTCATGCTTTTCTTGTTTATCCCGCTATTTGTCGGCAGTAAAACTCCCATCTCAAAATTTGGCTGGATCAAAGAAGTTATGAGGGAGAAAAACTGTCCGTAAACGCCCTATTGGTGAAGGCTAATAATCAGCGGGGGATGAACAAAACCCCCACTGATTAAAGTTTCACTTTATAAATTGTGATTTGATTGTTTCGGTTGTAATAAAAATAATGCTAATCCAATGAAAATAAGTAGAATTCCTAGTCCTTGCTGTAAAGAAATTGTTTCATCTAAAATGAAATAGGCTAAAATACAAGTTCCAATTGTCTCTCCTAAAATACTCATCGAGATAACAGTAGCGCTCATCCATTTTAATAACCAATTAAAAATTGTTTGTCCTAAAATCGTTGCAATGAATGCAAGACCTATAAAGGACCACCATGTTTGTGCAGTGTAATTGAAGAAAGATGACTGCTGTGTGTAAGCAAATATACCGAGAAAGAGTGAACTACTGCCATAACTAATTACCGAGTACGGTATTAGGGATAGGTCTTTACGAACATATTGACTAATGAAAAAGTAAGCTGTTATGACGCCAGCAGCAATAAAAGCTAAAATATCGCCGTATAAAGCCTCGCCACTAATTTGAAAATCTTGCCACCCAATCACGATACTTCCTGAAATTGCAATAAGGCAGCCTATAATCGCACCTTTCGTAAACCGTTCCTTAAATAAAAAATAACCACCGACCATTGAAAATAAAGGTTGCAACGTTACGATAACTGTAGAACTTGCTATGGAAGTATACTGTAATGATTCAAACCATAGTACATAATGAGCTGCTAGAAATAATCCAGATAAGAGTCCAAATCCCCATTGCTTTTTTGATAATGAGCGAAGTTCGCTTCGATTGTTTGTATTAAATATTAGAAACGGTAAAAGAATTACCGTAGCAAACAATAATCGATAAAAAGCAGTGATTGCTGCAGGGGCATCGGCTATTTTTACGAAGATAGCTGAAGTAGATAAGGCGAACACGCCGAAAAATAAGATGAAATATGAAAGAATAGGTGATTTCAAAGTTTGTCCCTCCGATTGGTTGTTTATTATAATGAACTGTATATAATATAATGTACAAAAGTTAGTATATAAGCCTAAGATGAAATAAGGAAGGATTAATTGCCACTGTTTAGTATGTCAGCACAAAAGGGACAAAAGATGTATTATGATGGACGAAAGGAAGTTGTAACAATGATTCATTATCGACTAGGTCAAACTGTTTTAAGTTATCGTAAGAAAAATAATATGACAATTCGTGAATTTGCTGATTATGCAGGAATCAGTACTTCACTTATTAGTCAAATTGAAAGAGGACATGCCAATCCTTCTTTAAATGTATTGGAATTAATAGCGAAAGCATTAAATGTACCGTTGTTTACTCTTTTTATTAATGATATCGATACAGACTCACTTATTTCTAAGAAGAAAGATAGGAAAAAAGTATATCGAGAAAATAATGATCATATTGTTTATGATGTGTTAACACCAGATTTTATGAAAGCTCGCATTGAAATGTTAATGATGGATTTAAACGGATATGCAAATACAACAGAAAGTCACTATTCCCACGAAGATAAGGAAGAAATTGCAGTTGTAATGAAAGGGGAAGTGTATGTGGAATTGGAAGGGAATGAATATTTTTTAGAAGAAGGAGATGTTGTGCGTATTCCACCGAACGTGAAACATAGATTTTTGAATAAGAGTGATGAAATGAATCACATCTTATTTGTATTAACACCTTCGTTAAGCTAAGGAAGTAGCTTAAGGATACATACTAAGTGGTAACATAATAGAAAGTATCAATTACATAAAGATTCGCGTGTATAATAAAACAACTATCTATAAATACATACACATTTGATTTTCACTTTGTATGTTTAAGAAGATGAGAGATTTGACAAAAAAATAAGATAGTTCCATGACTATCAAACCAAATAATTCAGATAAACAAAGAGTGGAAATTTTTAAGGCTTTGGCAGGAGTAAAACGAGAAATTGTTCGTTATTTATTTCATAATCAAAACAATCACAATTGTGGAAGATTGAGACTGCATTAGGGATGAATAAGTATCATCTCAAAATATTATTAGAAGCAAATTTAATTCTTGTTGAGCGACAGGGGCAATTTTAATTTATAACTGTAAAGGAGGAAACTTTTCAAGAGTTTTCACCTGGCTTTTTGCCGACTTTGTAGATGTTAAAAAACCATTTTTATTAGGGTTTAGAGGGGATAAGAGAGATGGAAAATATAAGTGTATTAAAAGATGGGCTTTCAATTATATCTCAATGTAAAAAAGAAACAAATGATATTTGGCATGCACATTTCGGAGCAGCTGCCATTGCTAGTTATTTTTTTACGAAAAACAATAACATTGATGAAAAAACTGCCTGTAACATTTATTCTCAAGCGAAAATGATGCTCCATAAGCAAAGGTTAGGCGAAACAATTGATAATAAACAAGGTGTCGATTATCAAAGTGCTGAAGAAACGATAATTAAATCTTTGGAACAAACGATTGATGAACTCCATTGGGTTGGTCATAATGTAATTTACGCTTCTTTAAGTTTACTAGCCATTAAGGAGTTAAGTCATTGGGGGAGTGAGCAAGATATTAATAATATAGCAAACCTTATATTATCGTTTCAAAAAACAATTCCCGGTAGATCTTGGATTGGTTTTACAACTAAAGTAGTAAAGCAACTAATTATAAATAATGAGGAGATTCAAAGCGAAATTAAAAACCCAAAGCAATTATCTGAATTTATTTTAAATGAATTATCTGAATTTAATGTTATATATAAGGCAGAATCACATCAAGATTTAATTGGTCATATGCTTACCTTCTCACATGCGATTAATATATTATATGACTTAGGGCATATAGAATTATTTCAACGAGGAATAAAACCACTATTAAAGCTAGTTTATGTACTTAGAAAAAGTCGTAATTTAATGCCGAATGCCCAAATAATATTGAATTCTCCTGTAGATCGTTTACCTCTTACAAAAGCAAAACAAGTTGATACACTTCCGCTAGATAATGCATTCTGGCTTAAAGACTACAGCGAATTTAATTGGGATTTTGGGCACATATTTAAATTTTCATATAGTTATTTTGATCACTTAACAAGGGTTCCAGAATATAAAGATAAAACATTTGAGAAATTCTGTTGTATTATTAATGAGTAAAAGTGTCTAACTTTAAATTAATAGTAAATGGTACACATTCATAAACTAACATATTTATAAAAAATGGTAGAAAATTATAATGACCTGTAATAATAGGCTTAGTTTAAGTCTCTTTTTTTGTTAGTAGTATATTGTTTTTTCAAATATGTAAGATTTTACATTAGCATGAGACTTTTACTTATTATGTAAGTAGGCTATACTAAAATACATATATTTTGAAATTGGAGCGAATAAAGACGACATGGAATTAGTGAAGTTAGAAAAAATAATTGAATTGAAAAAAGAAGAATTATTGAATCTAGTCTCAAATTATGGACTTCAACATGAAAAAGTAATAGCACACAGCCAAGAAATTGACAAATTAATAAACTGGTTTATGTTTTTAAAATAGAAAGAACTATGACGTGAGTTGAATATGTTATAGTTCTTTTTTATTCATATATATTGTCTAATTTCTTACAGAATGCGCAAGCTGCTAGTCGACTATGATAATTTTTGGTTATAATAATAAAGGAATTATTAATTGTATCGGTTAGGGGCGCAGCAAATATGAAAACAGTCGTTGTCATCGGTGGAGGTATTACTGGACTTTCTACTATGTTTTATTTAGAAAAATTAAAGAAGGATTATAATATAGATTTAAATTTAATCCTTATTGAGAAAGAAGAGTATTTAGGTGGTAAAATCCACAGTGTGGAAGAAAATGATTTTATTATGGAATCTGGAGCAGATTCTATTGTAGCTCGTAATGAACATGTTTTGCCGCTTGTAAAAGATTTAAATTTAGAAAATGAAATGGTATATAACGAAACAGGTATTTCTTACATATACTCTGATAACATATTACATCCAATTCCTGCTGACACTATATTTGGGATTCCTATGAGTATTGAATCATTATTTAGCAGTACGCTAGTCTCAAAAAAAGGGAAAATCGTTGCTTTAAAAGATTTTATTACGAAAAATAAGGAGTTTACAAAGGATACATCACTTGCTGTATTTTTAGAAAGCTTTTTAGGGAAAGAATTAGTGGAAAGACAAATTGCACCTGTGCTTTCAGGTGTATATTCTGGTAAATTGAAGGAGCTTACAATGGCATCTACGTTACCATATTTACTTGAGTATAAAAATAAATATGGAAGTATTATTAAAGGTTTTGAAGAGAATAAAAAACAATTTCAGTCAGCAGGAAATAAAAAGTTTGTATCATTTAAAAGTGGACTATCTACGATTATTAATCGCTTAGAAGAAGTGCTGACGGAGACTGTCATTAATAAAGGTGCTGTAACAACAGTGATAAGTAAAAAAGGGGATCGGTATGAGGTTTCTTTTGCAAATCATGAGACAATACAAGCTGATTATGTCGTTTTAGCAGCTCCACATGATATCGCACAAACGTTATTACAGTCTAATGAGTTAAATGAGCATTTTAATAAATTTAAAAATTCATCGCTTATAAGTATTTACTTAGGTTTTGACATACTAGATGAACAACTACCGGCTGACGGCACAGGTTTTATCGTAACGGAAAACAGTGATTTACATTGTGATGCTTGCACATGGACAAGCAGGAAGTGGAAACATACATCTGGTAAACAAAAGCTATTAGTAAGAATGTTTTATAAGAGCACTAATTCAGTATATGAAACGATCAAAAGTTATAGTGAAGAAGAATTAGTACGAGTTGCTTTATATGATATTGAAAAGAGCCTCGGAATTAAAGATGAACCGGAAGTAATTGAAGTTACAAATTGGAAAGATTTAATGCCGAAATATCATTTAGAACATAATCAAGCTGTTCAATCATTACAAGAAAAATTGGCCGTGCTTTATCCTAATGTATACTTAGCTGGTGCTTCATATTACGGTGTAGGAATTGGTGCTTGTATTGGAAACGGAAAGAATACTGCCAATGAAATAATTACGACATTGAATGAACAGTCAAAATAATAATATTGAATACATATGTAAATAAAATGTCCCTCCAACATAATGGAGGGATATTTTATTTGTAATTATTTAACATTAATTACAATATTTTTATGATTGGCTTTATTCTCTTTAATAGTTAATGTTATTTTTCCAGATTCTTCAAAGGAATACGGTGAGAGCCGATAAAGTTCTTTAATACTATGTTTTTCTTTTAATTTATTTGTAGGAATTAATGTTATATTAGGCTTCCATGTTTCCTGTTTGCCTGAAGGGTAGTCTACTATTATTTCTGGATTATTTAATTGTATTGTTTCCCAAGAGACAAAATACAGTTCAACTTCTGCATCTTTTTTTAGTAATTCTTCTGAGAAATAACCAAACTCACCAACATTACCAAAAACAGTGAAATTTTGATTTTGCAATTTAATATCTAAATATCTAGGTTGATATGTTGCTGCGTGATACATTCCGTATGAAAGAGAGAGTGTGGCAGCGATTAATATACCAACTGAAAATGTCTTAAAGCTATTTCCTTTAAAACTTGTCATCATAAATGAGTTTGGTGTGAATTTTTTTGCGAATAAAAAAATGAGTAAAATGAGCAAGAGGGATAAGCCAATGAAAATATACATAAAGTTTAAGCACCTCCGTAAGAAATATTTCCTGTTTTTTCTATATTTTAACATGAGAGGGTATAAATTAGGGGTAGTTTTTAGAGGGGAATTAATAAATACAACGAAGTTATATATTATTAATAGGATAAACATCGCTAGAAATATTTGATTTGTGGGACATTAAGGACTTTCCTAATTATAAATACTTTTTCTGCTATAATAAATGAGTAGAGAGAAAGGAGTGATCCTATGGTATTTCCTATGTTAGAAACAGAACGCTTGCGCTTAGTTGAAATAGAACAATCTTATTGTCAAAAAATATATGAAATATTCTCATTAGATGAGGTAACGTGTTATTACGGTATGAATTCTTTTACTGAGTTTGGACAAGCTTCACGTATGATTGAATCTTTTTCAAAAAATTACTTTGAGAAAAAGGCAATGCGTTGGGGGATTGTATTAAAAGACACAAATAATTTAGTAGGAACAATTGGATTAAATAATTTACAACTTTGGAGTAAACGCTCAGAGATTGGATATGATTTGCATCCTCGTTATTGGGGGAATGGTTATGCTTCTGAAGCAGCCAGGGAGATTATTACTTATGGATTTCGAGATTTAGGCTTATTTAGAATTGGAGCTATTACATATCCTGAAAATATAACTTCGTGTAATATGTTATCTAAATTAGGTTTTCAACAAGAAGGGCTGTTACGTGGATACATTCATCAAGGAAATAAACAACACGATGCATTAATGTATTCTATTGTACGAACAGATGTAGAGGATATTCATTATTAATAAAAAAGCCCCTCTTATTTAAAATAAGAGGGGCTTGTAAAAATCAACCTATTTTAGGTAATAAACGTTCTCCGCTTTTCATACTACTTTTACATAAAGGGCATTTAGGCTCTTCTTCAAATGAAAAGTTCTTTCTCATCCATCCTAAACAATCCTCTGATTCACATTCCCAAACAGGGGTTTGTTCTGGTGGTACTTCTGCTACATCGTTCTTTCGATTGCGATACATGTAACCACTCCTTTTATGTAAAAATTTTTAGTTATATATTAAAAAGGTTGTTAACCGAGCTGGTAACAACCTTTTTATTGATTGAATTATAGCTTTACAACGTTTTTAGCTTGAGGTCCACGGTTACCGTCTTCAACTTCGAAGCTAACTTCTTGACCTTCGTCAAGAGATTTGAAGCCGTCGCCAGTGATAGCTGAGAAGTGAACGAATACGTCGCTACCGTCTGCAACTTCGATGAAACCGAAACCTTTTTCGCTGTTAAACCATTTTACTTTACCTGTTAATGTCATGGTAATGCCTCCTAAAATTTAAAAAGATTACAATATGATCGGCCTTATTCGATTGAAAATAAAAGTTCACATATTATCAAAAATCCATAAGGAGTACAAAACATTCCTGATTGATACTTGATAATATGCAAAGAAAGTATAGTGCTAAATTGACCTTAATTACTATCTTACAACAAATGGTGGGAAATAGCAAGTGCTGGTAATACCAGTGAATGAATTGGGTGATACTGGTAAAAGGCACGAAGACATCTCTTTTATTTATATATTATTCCTAATCTGAATTTATTCCAAACAGAAATCATTTATTTTAAAAAATATGTTTAAGGGAAACGATATATATTTTAAGAATACAGATGATTACAATAATAAGGAGGATAGAATATTGCTAAATAAACAATTTAAAATAATTGAAGCAGCAAAAGAAGGAAGAAGAAAAGTTCATCCTATTTTCGCTGTTATACTTGCAATTGTATTTTTAACTTTAGGTGAATTTTTCATGTTGTTTATGCTGTTTTTACCGAAAGCAGATACATCATTTGTAAAGGCAATTTATAATAATATTGAGATGATATTAACGTTTGGTGGGGCTATATTTTTTATTTTTTTATGGATTAGGTTTGTAGAGAAAAGGTCATTTTCATCCATTGGTTTTTGGAAAGTGCAATGGATGAGAAAGTATTTGAGAGGTGCGTTAATAGGATTTGTCTTCATTTCAATACCAGTAATTGTACTTGTATTAACAGGTATTGTAAAACTACAAATGCAACAAATTACGGCAACCGCCATATTTGGTATTGTAGGATCTTTAATTGCTTTTTTAATACAAGGTGCAACGGAAGAAATTATTGTACGAGGCTGGTTGTTTCCAGTTATTTCTGTTAGAAGTCGTATATGGGTTGGGATTATAGTGACGTCCTTTTTATTTGGTTTTCTTCATTTACTTAATCCAGGTATTACAATTCTTTCAATATCGAATATAATATTAGTTGGTGTATTTGCAGCTTTTTACGTATTAAAGGACAGTAGTCTTTGGGGGATTTGTGCATGGCATTCCATTTGGAATTGGGCACAATATAATGTCTATGGTTTTGCAGTTAGTGGCATGACGATATATTCAACACCACTATTTAAACCTGTAACAAATGGGTCAGAAGTGCTTCATGGAGGCTCATTTGGTATTGAAGGTAGTATCATTACAACAATAATGCTTTCTATCGCTTCAATCGTTTTATGGAAACAGTTATGGGGGCGAAAAGTGAAACAACGAGATATTAGCTAATGAAAGAGGGAGAAAATATGGGGATTGTAGCGTTTGAGGGAGCGAGCGCTGTTGGGAAAAGTACAACATGTCGTGAATTAGAAAAAAATTACGGTGCATTTATTATACCTGAAGTTAATCTATTATTTGAAAGACCAGAAAATGAACATAGAACATGGTATTTTGAAAAACAAGTAGAGCGCTGGAATATAGCAGTGCAGAAGTCGCAGCAATATGAGTTAGTAATACTCGATGGTGATATTTATCAGCCACTTAGTTATAATTGGTGTTTCCATTTTGATATATTTAATCAGCCGTTATCTTTAATAGAAAACTTTTATAAAGAAAAGATGATAAATAGAGAAATTGGTTTTCCAGATCAATATTTTTATTTGTACACGAATGATGAAGAACTTAGAAAACGAAAAGAATTTGATGAGACGAGAAGCAGAAGAAATTTTGAAAAACATTTACATATATCAAAACCGTTGCAGCGTTATTATGAAAATTTAAATACCGTCACAGACGGGTACTGTAAATTGATTGAAGCAAAAAGTATAAAGTCGAATGAATTAGAAATTGTGAAAAGTTTAAACAGCTTAAACGTGTGTGAAGAAAGACGTTTTGATGTTTCGAGGCTAGATGCTATTACGAAGTGGTTAAAAGAGAATCGAGCATAAAAAAACACCGAGTGCCTTATAAGGTACTCGGTGTTTTTTTATACATATTGAATATGTGAGTTCGTATTCTAATTTGTTTGTTTTGTTCGATGGGGAAATAGAACCGTACAACTGCCATCCTTATTGGGAGATTGCTTACTATGATGATGAGGGTAATGTAGTTCATAGCTGTCAAAAGGGAAAGTATGCGATATAAGTAAAAAAGGACGAGCAGTCGTACCTGCCGTCCTTTTTAGGAGAAAAATTATTCTGGATTAGAACTACGAATAACCAGAAAATGCGCTTTTAACCAGTGTTGTCAAAGATGTAATAATCTATGCAACAAAAAAAGCTTAGTCGGAATTCAAAACACCCAAATGGCTTGCATTGGTAAACAGGCTCAAAAGTAGTATATGCAAAATAAAAAATCCCATACAAAAAGCAGACAACAATTTTGGTTGTCTGCCAGCAATTCGAATGAGTTAGTCAATTGTGATAAATTGCTGTCCCATTTTAAGAAGAGTGAAGCTGCTAGTTCAAACAGCTTGTAGGTAGTATTTTCGATATTTTAAAAAATATACAGAGAAAGCAGATAAGTGACGAACCTACCTGGTTACTACTGTAACAATAGAAAGAAGTACCAGCCGTGGATTAAGTGGCTTGGAAGTAGTATGTATTGATTTGGAAAAATTATTCAAGGGATGAAGAGAAGATTGGCATCGATAGTGAATAGTGTATGTGAAATAATTCGGTTAATGAGTGAAACGAAAGTAGAATGCATCCAAATCACATACGAAATTGGCGATATCATAGAGCAGAAATACAGACGTTGTTATTACAATCGTTCAGATAATGCTTGTTTTAGTATTAGTGTTTGTAAAAACTGCCCGACTGGTCAAGAATTACACCAACTGGGTAGATACCTTGATACACACCCGAAAGAGCGAGGTGGAAAACGAAAAAATATACCCAACGGTCTTACTCCGGAGCGTGTACGTGAAATGAATAAAAATAGGGAGCCTGTTTTTATTTTAAGTGAGTATATATAGTTTCTTAGTTATCCCATGTTTTTGCTGTTATTATATGGTTGAAATTTTTATAAAAGGGAGTTGTATAAATACTGCTAACTGGATATGAATGCTGTATATGAGGTGGTAGGAAGTAATCAGGGGTGGAGTACTTCGGAAAGTTTTGAATGTGTATAGGGTTTATATGGTAGATATATGAAATTGGAAAATGACCATAGACAGGGCGATAACTTAGATAAGGTGAATAGGTTCTGTTCGGTAACATATTTATCTTGGTCTCCTTTGATATTAAATTGGTAAGGAGAATATTTATTGACTAGTAAGTGCTTTTTGATATGAATTAAAAGCAACAATTATCGCAACTAATGATCCAATCAGAAAAAATACGGACTCAGTTAAAGTAATCAAACGACCAACTAAAGTGTTTCTTTCTTCGATTTATTTGAAAGAAACACTTTATAATGTATCAACAAATAATTAATTTAATTACATATGGATTTGGTTTTTATAGTATGAGAAACATATTAAAAGGTGTATTAAATTAATGTAAATAAAATAAATAATCATGGTGGTACTACGTCTTGCAGGATAAAGGTGTTGCTGGTTCTGTAGATGCAGGATTAATGTTTACAATTGATGCTAAAGTAAGCGTTAATGGATCGCCACAATATAAAATACACAACAACAAATGAAGCCGAAGTGATTTTTCACAAAAGAATAGTTTGGTGAACAAAAACACTATTTTAATTTCAAACAAAAGAGTAGCTAGCAAAAGCTATCTGCTCGGCTGGTTCTCCGTGGGGATCGGAGAAAGTTTAGGGACTTTAAATGAGTTTTGGCTAATGCCTATCTAAAGTATTGACGGAATGTTGAGTTTTATTCGGTTGAGCCTAAAAAAGAACTGTATATTAGTGCTCTTCAGACCTAGTCTCTTATAGTAACAGTTACTGGCGTTATGTGTAAGAACTACACGTTTATCTTGAAAATAATGATTATTTATTCACATGTAAATTCACAATTAGAGCACAATCGCATCAATACGCTCACAGTTAACTACAGTGATATCTCCGTTTTCATCTATAAACGTAGCCAGGCATGATCTATTATGGAAACCTACAAATATAGAAGCTTTTAATATTGTGCCGTTAACTAAAAGTTGTTTTATTTTTTTTCCTAAGTAAAATGTTTCTAAAAGATAGCAAATATCTTTAGAATGCTCTTTTTTGGTTGGGATAAAAGAAGATTGGTTATTCGGAAGAGACGTTAGATTAGGATTAAATACTTTGGGAGTAATAGCATAGTTTATGAAAACTGACATTTTTCCGGCTCCTCTATTTTATAATTTATATTGAAATATGCTTAGGGAATTACGAAATGGGGCTTTTTTCAAAGCCCCATCTTTACTCTACTCAGCTTCAATTCTCAGCGCTTGAATATCACGACAGTCCAAAACAATTATAGAGCCAGGTTCTGTTGTATTATCCACAAATGTTACACAAAAATTATCCGGATTAAAGTTAGTGAAAATAAGATCCTCTAGTGTTGTTCCTGTGAGGAAAACATCTACTTCTGTACCTAACTGTAATCTTTCTAATTGTTCGCAAACACATTTTGTATGCTCAGCCAAATAAAAACCTCCTTTTCTCGGTTTGCTATTAATATATGAATAAATTTAATAGAAGGATTGGATTAATAACTTAGTACACTAGTAAGTATTTTGCAAGTTTATATTTTTATAAAATAATCCTTTTATAAGTATGTAGAGTTGCTGGGTTGATTGGTGATATGAAATACATGCGTTACTTAGAAACGAATCTTGGTTACACTTATTCTGCCCGTATGATTGGCAGATTGAAACGGAAATACGATATAAAAAGAATGAAGAGAAAAAGAAGATTGTCCCAAATGTGAAGTTCCGTGATGAAGGAAATATACTTCATGCAGTTGAGGTAGATCGCTCGCAGAAAATGAAAGTGAATGAAGAGAAGTTAAAAAAGTATGAAGAGTTCACGCAAATTTATAAACGAAGCATAATGGGGAAATGCCAGTCATTCATTTTTTTACAGTAACCAAATATAGAGAAAAGAAATTAGAAGAGCTAGCAGTTAAGTATGATGTGTTTGTGAAGGTATATGTAATAGAAGAAATATAAAAAAGTGCTAACAAGTTTGCAAACCAGATTGCAAACAAAAATGCAAACTAAACGAATACTTCTTAGTAATGGTAAGAGGGAAATGGTCGCTGATATGTCCTCTAAAACCTTATATAATCAAAGTTTGAAAATGTTAAACCATCATACAATAAACTCATATTTATGCAGCTACTAAAAATATTAGGCTAGCACATATTTTTATAAATTTAAAACGAAATGCTTAGAGTGGGATTTGCATTTGAAAAAGATGGGGATTTTTGACGGAATAATCTTTCAATTTATAAAGAAAAGAAATACAATATAAGGAAATACATATATGATTCAGGAAATAGAAAATATGTAATAAATGAAAATGAGACTCAAAATTGAATTGAGACCAAAAGTAGGTAGAGATTAACTACCCGTAAAAGCTCATTTGATTCAACAAATAATCAATGTTTCGAGTTATTATTTGTGAAAGGAGAATAAATGTAAGTATGAAAAAGATTATTATTTCAGATCTTGATGGGACTTTATTAAGAAGTGATAAAACAATTTCAGAGAAATCTATTAATATTTTGAGGGAATGTAAAAATAATGGAGACGAATTGATTTTTGCTACGGCAAGGCCTCCAAGGGCTATAAAACAGTATATTCCCAACGTGTTAAAAAGTGAGATTATCATTTGTTATAACGGAGCTCTAGTTCTTAAAGGTAATGATATTTTATATGAAATGAAGATTTCTAAAAATGATATTTTAGAAATTATAGAAATAGCAAAAAAGTATAATCTTCATCAGATTTGTCTTGAAATAAATGATAAGCTGTACTCAAATTTTGATGTTACTGATTATTTTGGTGATGTGCCGTGTGAAGTCATGGATATAAGAAAATTAAACTTTGAAAAAGCTTCTAAATTAATTGTTTGTACTAATGGCTCAATAAATAAGGAGTTCACTAAGGAATTGCCTGATGAGTGTAAGGCAGTCATTACAGATAACGGAACATTATGTCAAATTATGCATACGGATGTTTCAAAATGGAATAGCATTCAGCATGTTCTACAGCACTTAAATCGAGATGTATCTGAAGTAATTGCATTTGGAGATGACTACAATGATATGGAAATGATAGAAAAGTGTGGGATTGGCGTAGCGATGAGCAATGCTGTTGAAGAATTAAAATCCGTCGCTAAATTTATTGCCAAAAGTAACGATGAGGATGGAGTTACTACATTTCTGGAAAGTAATAGTTATATTTATGTTAATTAATATGAAAAAATGAATTGCAGTAAGTTGCGAAAAAAGAGAAGCTACATCTGTTTTTGATAGATAGAAATTATGAAAAGGGCTATGTGGGAGGAAACAGGCGAGATGAAAACACTATTTAAAGTATTAGGAATTATCGCGGGGATGGTAGTAATTGGGGTAGGTTTAACATATGGGATATTGTATTATTTGAATCACAGTAAACCAGCTGCGAAAAAGGTATCACCAGCCGCTCCGGCAGTAGAAGTATTAGCTGATAGTAATTTAAAAGCCGAAGATGCGAAGATGTTAGAAAATGGAAATTATTCATTGCCGAATAGTGGCTTTAATAAAAATTTCAAATGGACAGATGAGAACATACAGACAGCATTACATGAAATGGCACATCAAAAAACAAAAGCTGATCAAAAGTGGGGCTATATTTTTATTACACAAGAACGTGTTGAAAGTTTACTTGAAATTATAAATAGTAATGATGTTGCACAAAAAAGTACATATGTGGATATTTTAGAACGATGGAAACAAGGAAAATATGAAAAGGTTGATGTGGACCACAACAAGATTTGGAAATTGCAAAGTGGAAATTTAGGAGAAGGGAAAGGAGTAATGTCAGAAAAGGAGCAAAAAGAATTAATTAATCAAGTTTTTATACAAAAAGGTACATATTCAGGTAGTAAATTAATTGCAGGTGAGGTACAAGCTAATAAATAATATACATATTGATTTTGAAACACCTTTACTGTTATGAACACAAATGTTTTAACAAAAATGAGTAATTGCTTTTTAGAGCAGTTACTCATTTTTGTTATTACTCGCTTACTTTTCTATTCTATTCTCTCTAATAATGTAAGAAACGATTGTAAAACGGGTGATATCCATCTAGATTTATGATAGATTACATGGCTTTGAATGGCTGCTGGAGTTTCGATGGGCTGAAAACAGAGTTGCTCTTTTTGACAACTTTCTTGTACAACGATGTAAGGGAGAATTGAAATTCCTAACTCACACATCACAGATTGTTTAATGACTTCAACATTGGAAGTTTCGAATGTTTTAGCGGGAATATTCCCACTTTGACGTAAAAAACGATCTACCATCGGTCTATAGCCGCAGCTTTGTTCAGTAAATATAAATTGAGTATTTTGTAATAAAAGGAGCGGATCAGTGTTTGAAGGGAAATGAGCAGGGAAAATCCATCCAAATGTTTCATTACATAAATTACACGTAATAAAATCATTATGTTCCATACTTTCTCCAATTATGAAAATAACATCTGTTTCTCCTTCACGCAGCTTATTCATTGCTTGTTCGTTTGTAGTTGTTTCCAGTACGATATTTACTTTCGGATTTTCCTGTTTGTAAGTACGTAATAATTGTGGTAAACGATACACTGCTAATGATTCGTTAGAGGTAATTGTTAATGTTCCCTCTAAATTATCACTATTTTGAGGGATTTCTTGCGCTTTTTCATAAATAGCAAGTAATTCTAGGGCATAAGGATGAAATTGACGACCTGCTTTTGTAAGAAGTACTTTTTTCCCTAATCGATCGAAAAGAGGGAGATGTAAATCGTTCTCTAATGCTTTCATATGCGCTGTCACAGTAGATTGAGCATAGCCTAACGCATGAGCAGCTTTAGAAAAACCACCATATTTAACAATCGCACAAAATGTTTTAACATGTCTCATTTCCATAAGCAATCCCTCTTTTATTATCATGATTTGTGAATGATCATATCATGTATTTCAATTTTCCAAATGATTAAATTCTTTATAAAATGAAATTGTAGCAATATTCATTTAAGTGATATTGGAGGAGAAAAGATGATCAAAAAAGGTTATCATGTAGCTGTTGTTGGAGCTACAGGTGCAGTTGGGCAGAAAATTATTGAACTGTTAGAGAAAGAAACTAAATTTAATATAGTTGAAGTTATATTGCTTTCATCAAAACGATCCGCTGGTAAGGTAGTGCAATTTAAAGGACGAGAGATAATTGTACAAGAGACAAAATCAACTAGTTTTGAAGGTGTAGACATTGCATTTTTTAGTGCTGGAGGAGAAGTTTCTAGACAATATGTAAATCATGCAGTTTCTAGTGGTGCAATTGTAATTGACAACACAAGTGAATACCGAATGGCACACGATGTACCACTCGTCGTTCCAGAAGTAAATGCACATACTTTAAGGAAACATAAAGGGATCATTGCAGTTCCGAATTGCTCAGCACTACAGATGGTAACAGCTCTTCAACCTATTCGGAAATCATTTGGTATAGAACGAATTATTGTTTCAACGTATCAAGCCGTATCAGGATCAGGAATTCATGCGATTCATGAATTAAAAGAACAGGCTAAGTCAATGCTTACAGGAGAAGAAGTGAAGAGTACTATATTACCAGCGAAAAAAGATAAAAAACATTATCCAATTGCATTTAATGTTTTGCCGCAAGTGGATATATTTACAGACAACGATTTCACATTCGAAGAAGTAAAGATGATTCAAGAGACGAAGAAAATTTTAGAAGATCCAAATCTGAAAATGGCAGCTACTTGCGTCAGAGTTCCAGTTGTATCGGGGCATTCTGAATCGGTTTATATTGAACTTGAAAAAGAAGCGACCGTTGCAGAAATTAAAGAAGTACTACTGAATGCACCAGGTGTTATTTTACAAGATAATCCTAGTGAACAAATTTATCCAACGCCATTATATGCAGAGGGTAAAAGAGATACATTTGTAGGTAGAATACGCAAAGATCCGGATACGCCAAAAGGATTCCATCTTTGGATTGTTTCTGATAATTTATTAAAAGGTGCGGCTTGGAACTCAGTTCAAATCGCAGAGACATTGGTGGAAAAGGGGATTATTTAGTATAAATTTATATAAACATTGAAAATAGGAGGATATATGGGAAACCGTTAATTATAATGGTTTCCCATTTTTTACTTAATGAGTATTCTCCTAACTTCAATTTGAATTTAATTTAAGTTAGTTTTTATAGTGTTTTTATAAATATCAATTTTATTTGCAGAGAATTTTAAAAATCTAGGCTCTCCATTAATTGTGAGATAAATATTAATTGAGATTGGCATCTCAACCTTTTTCACTACATCTTCTATAGCAAAATACTCATTTTCTTTTTCGTTATAAAAAACAATGGAACTAATTAATACCTCGTTATTTTCAATATCAATACTACACATCATAGGGGATTTCTCATCATTATGTATTATTAATTCGCCCAGTACTATTGAACCGTTTAATTCTTCTGTGAAATTTATAGTTTCCACTGGTTTTACCCACGTTTCATCGCACTCTTCATTTTCCTCTTCATCTATTGCCCATTCCCATATCGGGTTTTGTTTCAAGTCTTCAATAGTCAATTCATCAACTGGTTTGCTTTTATTCATATACAATTACTCCCTTTATCATAATAAATGGGTGATTAAAAAATTCTTTCTTTAACTGAACAATATGGCCATTTGCATCCCTTTGAAATACAAGTTTTCGCATTTTCATAATTAGTTGAACGCCAATAAACAGGTTCAATGTAGAGTTTATTCCAATTGATATTATTTTAACTGGTTTCGAAATACTGTGCTCATCCTAATAACCTCTCGAACACTTGCTCTTACGGTAATTTTAACAATGTTTTGAGTAGGTATCAAATAGTTATTAACTGACCTGATTGAAAAGAAAAAAGGATTGTTAATGTATGTGGAAAAGAGCGAAAAACATCAAGAATGAACAAGAAGAATTTGGTATAATATGGATATATTCAATGTGAGGGGGAATTTAATGTGTATCAAATAAAGGGGTATTTTTCGTCACTAAAAGGAAATCATTATGAAATTGGTAAGCAACAAGGAGAATTCGTAAAGAAACATCCGTATCTTATTCCACAATTTATACAGCAAGAAAATTTAATATGGGATAACCATTGGACAGAATCTAGAAATGTACTAAAACAATATTGTCCAGGAATTAATGAAGAAATTGAAGGCTTTTGCGAAGTATTGAAAATTCCTTCAAGGAATATGATGTATTATTATCAGACATTATTAAAAGCAGGTTGTAGTCATTGTGCAGTATTACCTAAAAAAACTGATTTAAAGCATACATATGTATTAAGAAATTTTGATTTATCACCCAAAATAGATGATATGCGTTTTTGTTCGACGCATGTTGAAGGTGCATATGCACATAGTGGCTTTTCTACTCAATATTTTGGCCGAACAGAAGGAGTTAATGAGCATGGGTTATCTATTACATTTTCAGCATGTGGTCAACCTGTAGGGAATATTGAAGGTTTAAGAAAACCGATGGTAAATGGTTTGCAATGTTTTGCGGTAATTCGAGTAATATTGGAGAAATGTAGAAATACGCATGAAGCTACATCTTTAATAAAAGAAATGCCTATAGCAAGTAATATTAATATAATTGTAGCGGATCCTTTAAACGCAGCACATATTGAAATATTTGACGGGCATAAATCAATAACAACAATTAATGAGGAAAGTCAAGCTTTTACCGTATCAACAAACCATGCAGTCAGTTCACCTATTCAGAAATTAAATAATAGGAAATTAGAACAATCTACAAAAAGATATCACATTTTACATGAGCATTTAAATCGAAATGAACAGGTGAGCATGGAATCTTTAAAAGGATTAGTAGAAGAAGAATATCCTATCGGGGTGACGGTGCATAATTATGAAGAGTGGTTTGGGACTTTGCATTCTGTATTAATTGATTTGCAGGATCGTACATTGAATATTTGCTTCGGATCGCCACTTTTAAACGAGTGGTACTCATTGAAAGTTGGAGAAAGCCTTCCGTTTTCCGAAGTGAATGTGAACTTTAAAAATAAAACTTATGCTGACTTTTGGAGAGAAGAGAAAAATGAAATGACTCCTAAAGATTAAAAAGGAATAAGATGGTGAAATGAAGGGGTGGGAATAGACAGGAGGGATTGCCATTGCTACAAGCTATGTTACCAATTGTTCTAATCCTTTTTCTAGTCGCTTTGATGTATATAACATATCAAAAAAGAAAAAAAGCGGGGATAAAAGGATTAAAAAGTTCATTAACTTCTATTTGTTGCTTTTTAATTGCAACCTTAAATTTGTTTGCATATTGGCTTCATTTTGGCGGTATTTTTACTTGGCTAGTCTCAATCGTATTGTTGCTAGTGGGGGCGTATTTTACAAAATATATTCCAATCTCAAAAAAGGTGCACTAAAATTACATGAGTTTATATGTAATGTTTTATTTCAATGTGTTATAGATGCCTTTAAATCAATGCTTTTGAGCATTTCGATATGTGTTTGCAAACATTTTGTAAACACATATCGAAATATACTCTTCGCGAATGTTTTCGCTGCATCTTCTTGCATATTGGGTAAGACATGAGAATATACCCTTAAAGTTAAAGAGATATCAAATGCCAATGACAGAATTCATGAAGTTTGTAAAGTGCGAGAACGAAGGTGTTTTTGACATCAAGCAGATGTACAGCGCTGAAAAAGCTTTCAAGAAAATGCAGAACCACCGAAATCTACATTTTGCTTACATGGGTATGCGAGTAAATGTAGCTGGCAAGTGGGGTACTATCGTTGGAAAATGAAAGGTGACGATAAGAATCATGAGATACGTTTTAAACAAATTGAACGGACATTGAAATATGCTCTTGATAATGATCAACGTCAGATAATTGAGTTGAAGTATTTTGGGAGTGAGAAAGTCAAAGATTCCTATGTTTATAATGAATTGATGATGAGGCGTGATAGTTTTTATGAGAATAAAAAAATAGCTATCCGTTTGATAGCTACTGCTTTAGGGATTATATGAACGTGCTTTTATTTTAGTGAAGATGAAATTATGATCTTTTGTGTTACTGATATAAATTGTTATATGATACGTGTAATCCATCTTACTCGCTCTGCCTTGTGGCAGGGCTTTTTTATATAATAATATAAATTAAGTAGTTAAAGAGGTGTGTTTAAATGAGCTGGGAAGAATCATATAGAAGAGAGCAACCATGTCCATGTGGTAAGGGGAAATATATTGAAATTATGAAGGTGTATGCAATAGAAGAAATATAAAAAAGTGCTAACACGTATGCGGAATAGACATAAAACATCGCTGATTTGCCATTCATAAAAATAGACTTTTCTTAGCAGAAAGCACTAATTATAAATACTTATAAAATTAGCTCTGATTTAGCAGTTATTGAAGCGAAGAAAAATAATGATGGGAGTGCATATTGGAAATACGAAGATGACCAAACAAAATTATGGAATATACGACTATAGAACTAGAAAATGATAACATAAATCTAAATGTTATTGTTTAAATTCATATTTTATAATTTCCATTTGTAAAAATGAGCCCATAGTAAAAACAACCTAAAAATAGGTATATGAACAAGGTACATCATCTAGTGATAGGTCATATTTTGTAGGTGTACGTATTGAACTTAGTTTAACCCGCTATTTGTGGGCAGTAAAACTCCCACCTCAAAATTCGACTGGAGCAAAGAAGTTAGATGGGAGTCGGGCTGCCCGTAAACGCCCCACTGATTAAAGTTTTACTTTATAGCGCTATTTCTACTTAGATTTAACGAGCAGAAATATAGGAAAGCATCGATGGGGTTGTAGTTTATAAACGGAGGTCATGAAAATGAATAAGTTTCAACAAGAACTACAAGCGTTAAGCCTTAATGATTATCAGTCTGGAAATATTGTGTATTGGGACCAGCAAAACCAATATCCATATTACTATATTACAGATGATGCTCGTCGCTGTGGCGGTTGTGGTCGTTGTGGTGGCGGTGGTCGTTGTGGTGGATTCCGTTGTTTTGGTTGCTTCGGTTGCTTTAGTTGTTTTGGTTGTGGTGGTTGCTCTAATTGTTCTAATTGCTCTAATTGTTTTGATGGTTTTAATGGTACTACTGTAACATTTGAATATTGATAAGAGACAAAAAGGAATCCATTTTGAAAAAAGATTGATCGAAACGGATTCCTACTTTGTGAAGCATTATATAATTTTTATAAAAATGTGCTAACAAGTTTGCAAACGGACTTGCTAACACCAATACGAAATAGACATAAAATATCGCCGATGTGTAGCTTAATAATACGATAATAATTTAGCACTTATAATGAATAATAGGTTATTAGAAAAGAAACCATAAAATGTAATGTTTTATATCATTATAAAAAGAGATTATTCTAATAGGGCGTTGTGTAACGGCTGCATAGGATAATCTCTTTTTATGTTTAATTTTGTAGAGAATGTACTGTTATTTTTAGTTGCTCAATAAATTCCCGGGTAGAAGCGCACATATATTTATCTTTTCTATAAATAAGTCCTATATCTATTGTTGGAGTGGGGTTTTCAATTTTAATAGCTTTTATGTGCTCACTTTGCAAAAAGTCTATATACGGTTTTGGTAACACTGTAATTCCCATTCCTTTTGAGACCATTTGAATTAAAGATTCCATTGTACTAATTTCTAAAATTGGTTTTGGTTTAAAGTTAAAGTTTTGACAATGGGATGTAATTAGTTCAGTTAAAAAGAAATTTTTAGGTAAAAGAATTAAAGGATAGTTCTGTAATTCTGCAATAGATACACGATCATGTTCAGTTAAAGTATGACCGGTTGGCACGACTAATGTAAGTTCACTTTTATATAGTGGGATAGAAACAATCTCTTTATCTTGCACTGGAAGAAATGTAATGCCAATATCTAATTCATTTTGTAATAATTTTTCACGAATTTCCCCTGTACGAAGACCTAATACAGAAAGTTCAATATTCGGATATAAATTATTGAAATTTAAAATGGCTGGTGGTAGTAAATAATTTACGACGGTTAACAATGAGCCGATTGTTAAGGATCCATGTTGTAATCCGTTTAAATCTTGAATGGCAGAGCGGGCTTGTTCGACTTCGTGAAAGATTGTTTTACTGTGCGATAATAAAACTTTTCCTGCTTCAGTTAAAGATATTTTTTTACCAATTCGATCAAAAAGTGGCATTCCTACTTCATGTTCTAATGCACGTATTTGTTGGCTTAGTGAAGGTTGTGAAATATTTAATTTCTCGGCTGCTCTTGTGAAATGTAATTCTTTCGAAACAGTTAAAAAGTATTCTAATTGTCGTAATTCGATTGAAATCACCTCAAGTTTAATCATAGGATATACCTATCATTATTATATAAATAATTGAATTGAACAATGGTTTTGTAGGATTTATAATTATTTTATCAGAAGTGGATTCTCAAGTTATCTATCAGTTTGAAAAGTTGTGCCGCAAGTAAGAGGAGGGATTTGAATGACTAAAGTATATGAAATCCTATCTTTAAATCTAGGATTGCCAAAAGAGGTTATGTATGGTGGGAAGTTAATTCAAACAGGGATAAATAAAAAGCAAGTAAAGGAACCTGTTTTTTTATCATTTTTAAAGTTTAATGGAGATGGACAGGCGGATTTAGTTCATCATGGAGGGGTAGATAAAGCGGTTTGTGTTTATACTGGTGACCACTATCCTTACTGGGAAAAAGAGTTGAATCAGGAACTTGTATATGGGGCTTTCGGTGAAAATATAACAGTAAGCGGAATGCGTGAAGAAGATGTTTGTATTGGTGACACGTTTCAACTCGGAGAAGCGATTGTACAAGTAACGCAGCCAAGACAACCTTGTTTTAAATTAGCGAAGAAATATAATATTCCAAAGTTGCCATTATATTTTCAAGATACAGGATACACAGGTTTTTATTTTCGAGTATTAAAAGAAGGGTGGATATTACCGGTAGATACTTTAAAATTGTTGAAGCCTGATCCAAAAGGTGTGTCAATTTTGTTTGCGAATCGCATAATGCATAAAGAAAAACAAAACTCTGAAGGATTAAAAAGGATTTTAGAAGTAAATGCACTGTCTACTAGTTGGAGAAAGACGTTTGAAAAGCGAGTGAAGGGAGAAGAAATTAGTACGAAGGAGCGACTTGAGGGAACCAAAGAATAGGTGAATTATATTTGCATAAAATGGTGTATTTCTATTATCGGAAAGATAAGTAGGAAGCACCATTTGTTATATAATAAACATGATATTATTCAAAAATCTTAATACTAGTTTATTCGACTTGTTTTTTAATAATCAAAACATAAAATAAATTAAACCATTTTTAAAAGTTTTATGATACTATATTGATTTGAAAGGCCTATTTTTTGAGAGTAGGTCATATAAGTATATCTAAATTAATGGAATCGACGTATGGAGGGACAACATGGGGAATGTTGAAAAAATGGCAAACTTTCTATTAGAAGAACCGAGAAGAGAACAGTTATTTCCTTTATTTGAAGAAGTGTTTGGGATTACGAGCCAAACATTGCAGGATTTTTCAGAGAAAGGGTATTGGGATTATACATATAAAGCATTATCATTTTTACAAGATGATAATGCGATTGCAAATGTTGCGGCATTTTCACTTCCGCTTTTAATTAATGGTGAAAAAATAAATGCAACGGGTATTCAATCAGTAATGACACATCCGAATTATCGTAGACGAGGATTAATGAAACAATTGTTTAGTAAGATGATAGAGGAAATTGATGAGCAATGCGAGTGTGCGGTCTTGTTTACTGAAAATCCGGAACTATATAAACCATTTGGTTTTCAAATTGTGCAAGAATATTTGATGACAGTATCATACGAAAATAAAGGTTACAAAGATTCTCAACTTAAAAAGTTAGATTTTTATAATGAAGAGGATAGACAATTAATACATGAGATTATTGAAAATGGCCAAAGGCTTTCTAATAAATTTTCAACGTTAAATTACCGCTCTTCGTTTTATTTAAATATGTATGATTCAACATGGAATGAAAACCTTTATTATTCAGAGAAATTAGATGCGCTGATTGTTTTTACAGTAGAAAATCAAAAACTAAAATTATTTGGAGTATTTGCGCCGGTAATTCCGATTTTAGATGAATTATGTGAGGAAATCTCTGGGGAATTTACGGAGATTGAATTTTATTTCTACCCAGATCAATTAGGAATTGATGATGTACAATATACAGAATTACAGACTAGTAAGTATTTAATGGTTCGAAGTAATAAAGAATTAGATTTTAAAGGTTATAAATTCCCGGTATTAACTGAGTTTTAAATATTAATTTAAATGCTTTTTTATGGAGGAATTATGAAAACATCATATATACCAAATCATATTGAGCAACTTACTGTAATGAACGCACCTAAATTTTACAAACTTGAAGACAATGATACATTCATTGTCCATTCGAAAGAAGAAACAGATTTTTGGCTGAAAACCCATTATGGTTTTGAAGTAATGAATGGCCATGTATTTTATGATGAGATAATGACAGATTTTCAGGCTGAGGTTCAATTGCGCATGAATCCAAATGCGACATACGATCAAGCGGGTTTATTTGTTATGATTTCTGAGAAGTGTTGGTTAAAAACATCTTTAGAATATATTCCTGAGGGCCCATCACATTTAGGTGCTGTCGTAACGAATAATGGCTATTCTGATTGGTCAACGCAAGACTATCCAAATGAGTTTGCTAAGCAACAATTACGTTTTCGAATTATTCGAAAACTTGGCGATTATACAATATATGTGAAAACGAGTCAGCGATGGGAACAAATAAGAATCGCTCATTTGATGGAGGACATAGGTAATGAGCCTGTTAAAATTGGTTTTTATACGTGTAGTCCTTCTGAAAATAATGGATTCGAGACCGAGGTTTTCGATTTTAAAATTGAACAAATATAGATGGGAAAACCGCATTCTTACTAAATGAGAATGCGGTTTTTATTAAGTTAAAGAGTATTCACATCAACTGGCAGTGAAAATGCCTGGTAGATTAAAGTTCCATTTTATTGACTAAAAATGATTTAAAACTTATCATTTAATAATGTTAAATATTAATTTACATAATATAATAGGACTAATGAAGAAATTACAGACTATATCGCTTAAATAAGGAGGAATATGAATTATTCAATGGTAATTTCATGAAAAAAGGAGATTATGTATGAAATCATTTCGCAAGTTGTTACAGTATTTAAAACCATACATGTTCTTCGCTATTATTGGACCGCTATTTATGGTACTTGAGGTTGCGATGGACTTAATTCAACCGACAATTATGCAACATATTATTGATGTTGGAATTGCAAACCGGGATTTGAATTATGTAATAAAAATGGGGCTTCTAATGATAGGAGCGGCGGCGCTTGGATTAATTGGTGGACTTGGCTGTATGATGTACTCTACAAAAGCAGCTATTAATTTCGCTACAGACATACGAAAAGATGTGTTTGCGAAAATAGAAACATTTTCTAGCAAAAATCGTGATTCATTTGGAACAGGTAAATTATTAACAATCGTGACAAATGATATTACATCTATTCAATCGGCAATGACGATGACGTTACGTGTACTTGTCCGTGGACCGTTATTATTTATTGGAAGTATCATTATAGTCTTTGTAACAGCGAGAGACCTATTTCCAATTTTACTTGTTGTGGTACCCGTATTATTAGTTGCAATTGTATTGATTGCAGGTCAATCGAGCGGTTCATTTAAGCGAGTACAAGAAGCATTAGATAAAGTAAACACAAAGCTAAAAGAAAATTTATCCGGTGTACGTGTTATAAAAGCATATGTAAGACAAAAATATGAAATCGCACAGTTTGAGAAAGTTAATACAAGTTTAACTGAAATAAATATTCGTGCAATACAAATTATTTCATTGATGATGCCAATTATTATGCTAGTTGTAAATAGCGGAATTGTAGCAACTTTATGGATTGGTGGCGAAAAAGTTTTTAACGGTACACTCCAAGTAGGGGCCATTTTAGCTTTTATTAACTATTTAAATATCATTTTAATGTCACTTATGTCTATTAGTATGGTATTTATTCAAATTGCCCGTGCTTTTCCATCAGCTGATCGTGTACAACAAGTCTTACATACTGAAGTTGATATTACAACTGAAGGCGACGTATATGAACCAAAACAAGTGGGTGGTAATGTAGAGTTTAAAAATGTTAGCTATAGTTATACGAAAAATAATGAATATGTTTTAAAAGATATTTCATTTACTGTACGTAAAGGTGAAAAAATAGGGATTATTGGATCGACCGGAAGTGGTAAATCTACATTGGCGAAACTATTGCCACGACTTTACGATGTTGATCAAGGTGAAATATGTATAGATGATGTTAATGTGAAAGCATACGATTTGCAAAAACTTCGTGCTTCCATTGGCTTCGTTCCACAAAAGGCACTTCTTTTTTCAGGCAGTATAGAAGAGAATTTACGTTATGGCAAAGAAGATGCAACTTATGATGAATTGGAATTAGCATCTTCATCTGCTTGTGCGACTGAGTTTATCAATAAGCTGGAAGACTCTTATGAATATAACTTAACACAAGGTGCAACCAATCTATCTGGTGGTCAAAAACAACGTATATCTATTGCAAGAGCCCTAGTGAGAAAGCCATCTATTCTTGTATTAGACGATTCTACATCGGCAGTTGATGCGAAGTCAGAAGCTGTAATACAGGAAGCGTTAAGGACAAGATATAGTGGCACAACGACATTTTTAATTGCATCAAAAATATCTTCTATTATAGATGCTGATAAAATCCTCGTTTTGAATAACGGTGAATTAGTTGGAAATGGTACGCATGAGGATTTATTGGCAACTTGTGAAGTGTATCAGGAAATTTATCTTTCCCAAGGTGGTAGCCTGCAGCAAGAAGGAGGGGAAGAGCGTGCGTAATTTTCAAGGACAATTTGGAAATAAAGGTGGACGTAACAATCCGAATTCGGGAAAAACTAAGAATACTAAAGGAACTATAATGCGAGTATGGAACTATATGGGGTATCAAAAAGCATCTCTTATGTTCGTTATTATTCTTGTATTTATCACGACATTACTAGGTTTACTTGGGCCATATTATATGGGGGTCATCATTGATGAATACATTGTACCGAAGGATTTAAGCGGGACAGCCAGAATGTGCATGCTACTCATTGCAATATATGGGATAACCGTATTATTAACATGGTTACAAACATTTGTAATGATTAATGTTGCATTAAAGACTATACAAAAAATACGACAAGATATTTTTGAAAAAATCCAAACACTTTCTCTACGATTCTTTGATGTACGTTCTCAAGGTGATTTAATGAGCCGTGTGACAAATGATATTGATAACTTAAATCAAGCTTTGACACAAAGTGTTGTGCAAATCATTTCATCAGCGTTAACGTTTATAGGTGTAACAATTGCGATGTTTTCATTAGATTGGATTTTAGCGATTGTAACTTTAATTACAGTACCTATTATGTTTTTCGTTACGAAAAAACTAGTTGCTTATAGTGGGAAAAACTTTGCGAAGCGTCAAAAGGATTTAGGAGAATTAAATGGATTTATTGAGGAAGCTATTACAGGCGCAGACGTAACTACGTTATACGGAAAAGAAAAAGAAACCGTACATAACTTTAATGAAATTAACGAACAGCTAAGAATTTCAGCAACGAAGGCTGAAACGTTTTCAGCATTTATTTTTCCAAGTATGAACTTTATTAATAACTTAGGAATGGGGCTTGTAATTGGAACTGGATCGGTAATGGTATTAAACGGAATGACAACAGTAGGTGTCATTGCAGCTTTTATTAATTATTCTCGACAATTTTCAAGACCACTTAGTCAATTTGCAACTTTAATGAATACGATTCAAGCGGCAGTTGCTGGAGGAGAACGTGTCTTTGAAATTATGGATGAAGTACCAGAAATTCAAAATAAAAAAGATGCAGTACTTGTACAAAATTTACAAGGACATGTTAGGCTTGAGAAAGTTTCATTTGGATACGCACAGGACAACATGATTTTAAAAGATGTGAGTCTCGAGGCGAATCCTGGGGAGACAATCGCTTTAGTCGGTCCAACTGGATCAGGAAAAACAACAATTATTAATTTGTTAACTCGCTTTTATGACATTCAAAAAGGGCAAATTAGCATTGATGAAAAAGATATAAAGGATTATGATATTAATTCTTTGCGGAGTAAAATAGGGGTTGTTTTACAGGATACGTATTTATTCGCAGGAACGATTATGGAAAATATTCGATATGGACGTTTAGATGCAAGTGATGAAGAAGTAGTTGCAGCAGCAAAAGCAGCATCAGCACATTCTTTTATAAAACATCTATCGAATCAATATGAAACGGAAATTGCTTCAGAAGGTTCGAATTTAAGTCAAGGACAAAAACAACTCCTTGCGATTGCACGAGCGATTTTAGCAGATGCAGATATATTAATTCTCGACGAAGCAACATCTAATATTGATACGAGAACAGAATTACAAATTCAATCTGGATTAAATAATTTAATGAGAGGGCGAACAAGTTTTGTAATCGCTCATCGACTCAAAACAATTGAAAAAGCAGATCAAATACTTGTAATTAAAGATGGTAGTATTTTTGAAAGAGGAAATCATGAATCTCTTATGGAAAAGAAAGGATTCTACTTTGATTTGTATACAAGTCAGTTTAAAATTTAACAAAATTATTGATGTAATGCGGTTTCTCGTGAAAAGAGAAACCGCATTTTTTGTATTTGCAAACATTTTGCAAACATTGCTATCCGAATAGTCTCTCACTAAATGTTTTAACAGCATCCTCTTGCATTCCGGTAAAACATGTGAATAGCGATTTAAAGTTATGAAAATGTCCTTATGGCCCAATCGTTCACTTACAATCTTTGGATGTACTCCTTGTATTAAAAGAAGCGTTGCATGGGTGTTTCGTAAATCATGAAATCTAATGTTTTTTAATCCGGATTTTTTCAAATAGGCTTTAAATGTATCATGAAAGCCATCGCGATAAACCAGTTTACCCATTTTGTTACATACAACTAAATCATAATCTAAATATGCTTGACCCAATCTTAATTTATCAGCATTTATTTTTATTTTATGTTTTTGTAATGCTTCAATAGTCTTTTCAACAATAGAGATTGATCGTCAAGAACTTGAAGTTTTTGTATCTAGTATCAATACGGAAGAATGTATTTAAGTAAAGAAGGCGCAAGTGAGTTACTGAGCCTCATCGAAAAGAGTTCGATGGTAAATGCCTAAACAATTAAATATTTTCGATGTAGAGCCAGCAATTTGTCAATTCGATGTAATGAAAGTTAATGTAAAGAAAGGAACTGGACGCGTTACATATGCTGATGTACGTGTCCAAGTTCCAAAGAGTGCAAAGGGTACGGATGAATTACCATGCACAACCAAACAAGATGATCGTTATGATATCTTTGAACAATATGTAATAGCGAGCAAGTTGCAATTTGGGTTAACGGTAAAGTTGATCGCGTGCATACTAACTTTACTGAAAAGATAAAATAATGATTTTTAGAAGGTAGGTTCGCTTATGAGCGTAGTAAGAAATCATGAAGCGATGAAGGAATCACGTTTGAAAATATACATCGCTTTAGAAGAAGCTAACTTCATTTGGGATGAAAGGGACATTATACGATTTCGTGAAATGTGGAAACAAGATATGAGTTTACCAGAAATGGCAAAAGCATTAAGGAGACACCAATCAGAGGTGGCACTTCTTATTATAGATCAAGCTGATAAATATATGATTGAAAACCGTCCAATGGGATTAGGAGTTTGTTAAAGAGAGGGGAAAACAAAATGAAAGCAATGGAAAACGGTGTATATGCAGCAACTAAATTAGTTAGTGAATCAAAGGGAGGACAAGCTGTAATGAATATCAATCAAATTTGTGAATTAGATCAATATCAAGAAGCAACATTACGTACATGGAATGCAAATAACGACTTCGGTGGACGCATATTAAATGCAGCATTAGGACTTACGGGAGAAGCTGGTGAGGTTGCGGATATTGTAAAAAAAGCTATTTTTCATGGTCATGGATTCGATCCAGCTCATTGTCCAGGAGAAGAAGAAGGGAATACTTATAAATTGGCTTTAGAGTTAGGAGATATCTTGTATTACATTTCCATCATGTCTCACGAAATGGGATATACCTTAGAAGATATTGCGCAAATGAACATTTCTAAGCTAGCAAAAAGGTATCCAGACGGGTTTAGCAGGGAAGCTAGTCAAAAACGTTTTGACATATAGTGATACTAAATTTGAATTTTATTAAAAAAGAGCACACTAATAAGTATGCTCTTAGAAAGGTAGATTTCTATGCGTGGAGAATCTCCATACAATAACATATGCTTGTCCGGTTTAAATATGAAAAAAATTAAACAAAATAGTTATTCTAATTAAAAAGAGGGAGCAAGAAGATAAAAATAAGACCGTTCCTTGTATAGGAACGGTTGTAAAATTATCATGTGCTAGAGGTCGATCCAAATGGCATAAGATGTCTTCTCTAAACAGTATGGACAAGAAATTTTACGAGTATACGTAAAAATGGCAGGCAACAAATTAAGTTGTCTGCCTGTTCTTAACCGACACGGAGGAGGGAGCTCCGTTTAGAAAGAGTACAGCCGGTGGGAAGTCGGCTCAAATGTATTATGTGTAATACAAAAAAGATTATTCGAAAAGAGATTGAAGCAGGATTCTTTAGAAAAATATATTGTAAAAAAATCGTGGAATGAAGAATGAAACAACAAAGCAGCTAGCTCAATTAGCTAACTGCTCTATTGCGATTTGTTAAGAAAGAAGCCCATACATACAAGCAAAGATATGTAAATTGAAGTTACAGTTATAGTATAAACGGAATTAGAGATTTTATACGGTAGCGAAAGTAATAAAAAGGCCCTCTTTCAATGTGAGGGCATATGAGTGAAGATACCTTATATCCATAGTGTATGTTTGACTCATCAAATGGTGACAGGCTAATGAAAATGAAAGAGCAGTTAACAAAAGCTAACTGCAATGAGAAAATTACATCCATGAATTTAAGGAGTACAAAATTACATGGTTAAGTAAAGTATGGGCAGAAATCTCAAGGTTATGTAATAAATTTTAAAAAAGAGCAGTAAGTTGTATCAACTGCCCTTTTGGATACAACCTGGTTAAGAAGCAGATTGTAATGTGATTAGTATTAGCAAAATATCGAATGTTATTAATTAAAAGTCTTATTTAATTAATAAGAGCGCTTTTTAAGGCGCTTTATGACCAAGGCATATATAGAAAAAAGATTCACATGATAGTGTATGCATGTATTTTTATGGTTGTGCAACTTTTAAACAAAATCGTTATTTCATTGTAAGTAAAAAGAGCACACATATAAGCATGATCTTCGATAAGAAAGGCGGATCTCTATGAATGGAGAGTCTCCATACAATAGTATATGCTTGTCCAGCTTAAGTGTGAAAAGTTTTTAACAAAACGCTATTTGGTTTAATCTCCGAAAATTAGAAGCACTTTTGCATTGTGCTCCTAATCAAAAAGGTGTTATGTGTAAATATGTACTAGATTTTAGGTGAATTGCTTTTTTTACGGTGATCTTTTTCTTCAATATCAGTTTCAGGCATTCCGTATAACCCGTTCATAGCCTGTTCATCTAAATCAAGACCAAGCACAGTATTATTTGTCACATCATTTTTTTCTTTTTTAGAGTTATTCATATATATCACCTCCTATTTTTAGGATGTCTAATAGTGTTATAAACATTCAAGGTTTGTTTCATGATAAAAACTTCATTTTGCACAACAAAGCAGCCAGCATAATTAGCTAACTACTTGCTGTACAAAAGAAAATTAGGCCCTACAAGTAAATGATATGTAACTTTAGGTTACAGCTATAGTATAAGCAGAATTAAACATGTTATGCGGTAGAGAAAAAGAGCTTAATAAAAATTTCATTTTAATATAAAGCAGAATAATCAAATTGATTAGACAGACAATTTATTAAATAAACTGTCTGCCTAGTGAATGAACAATTGATTGAGCTATATAAGCCCAAGTTTAGTATGGATAGGGTTTTAAAAATTATTTTATAGAAAACCTGCACACACAAAAGAGCAGCTAGCAAAAGCTAACTGCTCATCTCCAGGGAAATTGGAGACTGGTGTATCTATAGTATTGACAGGAAATTGAGATCTATTCAAGGGAATTGTTTTTTGAATGTAATTTAGGGTTGTTTCCAAAAAAGTGACATGTCAACAAAATATAAAATTATTAAAAGGAAAATTGCTATGAAAATAACTAAAAAAGTCTTTTCCATCAGTAGACCTCCTTTGTTAAGAATATTAACACTTTTCTAGAATCTGAACAAAATAATTCTTTTAAAGCGAGGTTGGGAGAATGAAAGGTTTAAAGAAAAGAAAAACTAGGAAAGCTATTGCTCGTCGTAAAAAAGCAGTGGAGAAACATCAAGTCAATAACGCTTGGAAAAACATTTTTGTACAAGCTGGTATTTTAAAGTAAACGAATAATAAATATCGTCCGGCTAGAAAACTAGAGGACACCAATTCATTAAAGCAGCAATGAGAGCTGTTTTAGGAATAGGTGTCCTTTTTATTTTGAAAAGGGAGATGGGGAAATGAAGGAACTAAAAGATCAATTACGTGAATGGAATAGACAATCAAAACAAGCAAAGAAGAAAAACAAGCAAAAACAAAAAGAGAATTTAAGCACTCGTGACATTGAAGATTTAATGGGAATCCGTGGGCCACGCTATGAACGTAGACGTGGAGCCAAACTATATGAATTGGACTTAGGAGTTGCTAAAAGACGCATTTGTGCAGATGATTATTTTGAATTTACTGATAAAACTCCTCCACAAGAACCACCAACTAATGAAAATACAATACAAAAAGAGCAGCAATAGCTGGTCTTTTTTATTTTTAGAAAAGGAGAGGAAAAGATGGATCGTATTGATGTATTACTGAAAGCATTTATAGCTACATTTGGTGGCTTCTGTGGGTATTTCTTGGGAGGATGGAATGCAACATTAAAAATCTTAGTGACGATGGCAGTTATTGATTATTTAACTGGCATGATTGCAGCAGGTTATAACGGAGAAATAAAAAGTAAAGTTGGTTTCAAAGGCATCGCCAAAAAGGTGTTGCTTTTTCTTTTGGTTGGGGTTGCAGCTCAATTAGATGCAGCGTTTGGAAGTAACAGTGCTATTCGTGAAGCGACTATTTTCTTCTTCATGGGTAATGAGTTACTTTCACTTTTTGGAAAATGCTGGTCGTATGGGGATTCCACTCCCACAAACTTTAACAAATGCAGTTGAGATTTTGGATGGTAAGAGCAATAAGACAAGCTCTGAATATACTAATAAAAAAGGAGATGTTGAGTAATGGCACGTTATAGTTTACATGGAGGACACAACGGTATTGTACAAGGGGCTAATTATGGAAATCGAAAAGAGCATATTATGGATCGTCAGGTGAAAGATGCGGTTGCAGCTAAGTTAAGAGCTTTAGGACACACAGTCTATGATGATACAGACGAAGTAGGAAGCACTCAAGCGCAAAATTTAAATAATATCGTTCGTAATAGTAATTCTCATAATGTGGATTTGGTTATTTCTTTTCATCTTAATGCAAGTGACGGAAATGGACAAGGTGTGGAAGTTCTGTATTATGATCAGAAAGATCTGGCGGCTAAAATTTCGTCTCAATTAGCAAAAGATATTGGATGGCGTGATCGTGGTGCAAAGCAACGTACAGATCTAGCGGTACTGAACGGAACTAAAGCACCAGCTATTCTTATCGAATTAGGATTCATTGATAACGAATCCGACATGGCTAAATGGAATGTTGATAACATCGCTAACTCAATTGTGTATGCTCTTACAGGACAAACTGGAGGCGGGGCAGTTCAATTGCTCAAAGTACAAACTGGAGGCGTAGGATTCAGTAATTTACAAGCCTTATCCCAAGCAATGGTTGACGCGGGTATTGACGGACAAATTGTTATTCAGAAAGACGGTATTGGATATGCTGTAACAAATGGATACGCATCCGGAAATATCGATAAGTTCACGGCTTGGTTGGACGAGCGGAAGTGGTATTATTCTTATGTGAAATAAAACAAAAGAATAGTTTGGTAAAAAACAAAGGGGGTCCTTAATTGGGGGGCCTTTTTTGTCAATGGATCACCACAGTACAAAGTACACAACAGTAAGTGAAAAACATACTATATAACAGAAAAAGAAGCCTATGTGTATGTGAATTAACAAAAAGAAGTAGAAGTAAAAATAGAAAATTAAGTTACTTGTCCAAACAATTCTTTTTAAAAAAACATAAAATGCTAGTAGTTAGCCAATATTTTCATATTGCTACTTTTTTAGATTAAAAGGGGTGATTTTATGTGTGAATGTGAAGTTTGTAGAAGAAAGAAAAACCGGGATCCATTAAACCGGGATTCTGAACCAAAAAAACGGGATTCTGAACCGAAAAATCAGGATTCTGAACCAAAAAACCGGGATTCTGAACCGAAAAATCAGGATTTTGAACCAAAAAAACGGGATTCTGAACCGAAAAATCAGGATTCTGAACCAAAAAAACGGGATTCTGAACCGAAAAATCAGGATTTTGAACCAAAAAAACGGGATTCTGAACCGGAAAATCAGGATTTTGAACCAAAAAATCAGGATTCTGAAACATTAAACTCTTATTCATTTATTAAAAATGCTAATTTTTTAGAAGAAGCTATACAAAAAGATGAAATTGATCAAGTTTCTGAGGAGTATATTGAAATAATTGATTCAGCAGATGTACAAGTTACTACTACAGATACAAAAGCTGCGCTATCTATCCAAGCAGCATTACAAGCAGCTATTGTGGTTGTAGTAAGTATTTCTATAGCAGATAGTGAAAAAGCAGATAAAATAACACAAGAATTATTTCAAAAATCATCTATTAAACAAATTAATAGACAAAAATTGCTTATTAAAAATTCCAGAAACGTATCCGTAACAACTACTGATACAGATATTGCAGTGAATATTCAAATTCTTCTTCAAGTTTTATTAGCTTTACTAGTTAAATTAAACATTTTATAAAGTGTTTATCCCGTTTATATTTAGCTATAAGGGTTCACTCTAGGTAAATATTACGTTGTTGTAGTAAGTGGTACAAGCTTGGACTCCTTATAATGACTGGATTAATATTCAAGATTAATGCGAAAGTAAGTGTAGATAACTACACAATAGCAAAGGGAAAACATATTATTTAACAGTAAATGAAACTTATGTATATGTGAAGTATAGGAAAGCTGCCTTCTTATTAGAAGCCAGCTTTTTAATTTTATTGGTAAAAAGAAGTGAAAATAGAAGATTAAGTTACTTGTCCAAGCAATTCTTATTAAAATACATATAATGCTGGTAGTTATTCGAAATTTTTATAGTAAATTTGATTGGAGTGAATATTGTAAATGGATAATTTAAACAAATTTTCTTCCTTTAAATTTGATAAGGACCAAAAGAATATAATCATAGACCTTTTACTCTCAGATGTTTTTAATAGGCATGGGATAAATGAAGAAAAGTTAAAAAATTTATCGCCAGAAAAAAAGCAGCAAATTAAAAGTATTGTTTCTGAAATACAATCACAGGTTAATAATTATTTGGATTGAAAGGGGGTGAACTTATGGACAAAGCATGCCATTCAGATGAAAATAAAAAGTGGAGTGCATTAGATTCTTCAAATCCGCATCCGTCTTTTAAAAATGCTAACGTTTCAGAAGTGGCTACACAAGAAAGTAAAACTTACCAAATCTCTGAAGAATCTATTACAATTGTTGATTCAGCAGATGTAGAAGTTACTACTACAGATACAAAAGCTGCGTTATCTATCCAAGCAGCATTACAAGCAGCTATTGTGGTTGTAATAAGTATTTCTATAGCAGACAGTGAAAAAGCTGACCGTGTAGCACAAGAATTATTTCAAAAATCATCTGTTAAACAAGTTAATAAGCAAGAAACTGTTATTCGAAATTCTAGAAATGTAACCGTAACAACAACTGATACAGATATAGCAGTAAATGTTCAAATCCTTCTCCAAATCTTATTAGCTTTACTAGTTAAATTGAACATTTTATAAAATGTTTATCCTGCTCTTTAAATGTAGTGGTTCTTTATAGGTGAATATCCACTGTTTTAATTGTAGTACAAGCTATGGGTATTTATCATGATTGGATTAAAGATTCACCATTGCCGAAGTATTAAAGTGAATTTATTTTTAATAAAGATAAATCGCCTTTAGAAAGACCATTTATCTTTTATACTTATTTTAATAAAGAGATTATTGTTTGTGAAAAAATGTTCTACATTAGCGTGTTTCCTTGTCTCTTCTTCTAAGACCAAATAAACCTGCTAGTCCTAATAAACCAAGCCAAGCCCAATTATTATTTCTATCACGATTATCATTTAAATCATTTGTCGTATTTACATTTCGAGTTCTTACATCATTATTAACTCTATCATATTATTTCCATCGTATTCAGCATGGGAATTTGTACCTAAAAACATAATAGCTAATGCTAAAACGCTTAAAATAGATGATAATTTCTTCTTCATATTTTTCCCCTCCTTTCTTATGCATTAATTTCTCCAGCTCTTTTGTACATTCTTCGTTTAATAGTTTCTAAACCATAACCATAAGGCTAAAATTATGAGGAATATCTTTAATCTCCAGTATTAAAAGTACAGGTAAATACAACAAAGCGGTTAACAAAAGTTAACCGCTTACTTCATGTTATGCTTGATCAGATTGAAGAACATGTAGAGGAGGGGGAATAATCCAACCTTTTTTCTTATTTAATCGTAGTAAAGTAGCACCTGCTTGTGCTTTCTTCATATGGAATTGTCCAAACATCATTCCTACATCTTCTCGAAGAGATTGTCCCATAGCTTGGCTACATGCTACCAAACCTGCTGCAAGACCTGCAGAAACCGTTGCTGCAATTTCTGCATCATTTATACGAGCACCAGGAGGAATCGTTTCAATAGATGCAACTGGTCTTTCTGGAGGTGCTGGTGGTAATGCAACACCATTTAATTTTAATAAATTTTTCAATTCTTCAACTTCTGATTGGATATCATTCTCTACAAGGTTTTCTAAAAATTTCTTTAAGTCCTCATCCCCTGTATGGTTAATAAGAACTTGATAACCAGCAATTGCACCTTGTGCCGCTGCAAGATAACTCCAAATTCCAAAGACTTCTCCGTAATGCATTGGCTCATTTTGGGGATTGCCACTTAAAACTCCCATTTTAATATGCCTCCTTAAAATGAATAAATTTTTTGAAAGACTTTTTATCAATGAAAAAATGGTTTTAAAAATGTTCCGTAATAAAGAAAATAGGTTTCTAAAATTCATTTGGAACACCCTAACTACAAGTAATACTTTCTTTTTTTATAATGTACAAATTTAAATAATATATTCTACGTAACTTGGGATAGAAATTTGAATTAAAAACTGAAGAGGAAAGAAAATGTAACAATGGTAGTAAATATAATTGGATTTATGAGGAAATATATTTGTAGAAGAAATAAAAAAGTGTTAACAAGTTTGCAAACTAACTTGCTAACACCTATACAAAATAGACATAAAATATCGCTGATATATACATTTTAAACATGTGATATTCTAATAAAATAGTACAAAAATCAAGCATTTAAAAATGCGAGTCTACAACTTTGATTTGTATACAATTCAGTTTAAAATTCAACAAAATTATTGATGTAATGCGGTTTCTCGTGAAAAGAGAAACCGCATTTTTTGTATTTGCAAACATTTCTATCTGAATAGTCTTTCGCTAATTGTTTTAACTGCAGCCCTTGTATTACTGACAAAATGTATAAGTAGAGATATAAATTTATGAACCCTACTTAATGATTCTATCGTTAAAATAAGCTTGTAATTACGTAAACGACTAGATGTTGAAACCCTCCTCCTTATATAGTAAATTTCTTATTTAGTATAATACGGTGGAAATCTTATCACTAGAAGGTTCCCCCATCTTAAAACTAAAAAAAGATGATAGGTGGAAGGATAATTATTTATATCAAATTGACTGTTAAATTAAGAATTAGGATGGTTATGGAGCTAGTTGATAACAATTGAAATAGCGCTAAAAACTAATAATACTGCCATAATGATGTTAAAGAATTGGTTATGTTTTAATAAAAGTTTTTGGAACATTGAACCGAATAGGCTCCAACTAAACGTACTCATTAAACCGACTACTCCTAAAAATAATGAAAAAAGAAGGTAACTAGAATATGAATTGTAATAAGGGAGAATAAAAGTTGATACTACAGTCAGTCCGAATAATATTCCCTTTGGATTAACGAATTGAAGCATAATTCCTACTAAAAATAAGTTTTTATTGCTTTTATCATTTGTGTTTGCACTATTTTTACTAGTGAGTATTTTAAAAGCTAAATACAGCATATAAGCTACACCTAAAATTTTTAAAGGAAATTCAATTATTGGCAGAATGTTTATAAGTATAATATTAAAGAAACTACACAATGAAGTGATGATGAAAAAGCCGAAAGCCACTCCTAAGCAAAATTTAATGCTTTTTTTTAACCCATGTTGGTTGGCGTATGTCATGGATAAAAAATTGTTAGGGCCTGGTGTGAAGCTACTAATAAAGACGAATAATAAAAAAGAAAATATAGGCATTTCAAAACCTCCTTTGATTTTGTATGTTATAATGACCGAAAAGAACAATATAACGTGTGCTTTTTATTATACATAATGGTCGTTATATTGTATAGGAGTGTTTTTTTATGGAGGAAATTCAACTTATCCTTGCAAAAAATTTAAAAGCTATTCGAGAAAAAGAAAAGCTGAGCTTAGAAAAAGTTTCTCAATTAAGTGGTGTAAGTAAAACGATGATCGGACAAATTGAAAGGGGAGAATCTAGCCCGACACTAACTACGATTTGGAAAATTGCTAATGGCTTGAAAGTGTCTTTTACTTCTTTAATCAATAATCCACAGCCAGATACGAAAGTTATTTTACGAAACGATGTTCAAGTATTATCTGAAGACAACGGGAGATATAAAGTGTATCCTTCGTTTCCTTTCCAAGATGATAGACATTTTGAAATCTATACTGTTGAAATTGAAACAGAAGGAAAGTTATATGCTGAAGCGCATAAAGAAGGAACAGAGGAATTTATAACTGTGTTTGATGGTGAACTGACAATTGAGGTAAATAATTGTCAATATAGATTAAATAGTGGAGACTCAATCAGGTTTAAGGCGGATAGACCTCACGCTTATTATAATTCAGGAAGTACGTTAACTCGGTTGAGTATGACAATTTATTATCCAGCTTCATAAGTTTTTATATACATAAAAAATATAAGGGAAGCGTAATTATAAAACCATCTATACAAGGTGGTTTTTATTATGTGAAAAATTACAAAAAAAGACACTCATTTGAGTGTCAACACAGTATTTCTCTCGCGTATAGGATTGGAGAATGTTTCTCAAATACATATTGAGATGATTAGTAAAGGAGAAACTGTCTTCATAAATAACTTAACATTGATAGCGTATAGAGTAAATTGATAATGTTTATCCGGAATATTTAGTATAGATAGTTTCTACTATCTATATAGGGGAATGGCATTTAAAGCTAAGAAGAAAAAATGAATCATTTATTAATCAACTCGTATAATTGTTAGAGAGGCGCCAGTTGATCCACCACCGACTAAATTGACAATTGATAAGAGACCGAATAATTGAAGAGAAATAGTATTACCTGCATTTAATATTGTAATTAAATTATTATTATAACTTGAAGTAGATAAGGCAGGAGATAGAATTGAGCCCAGAAGTGATGTAGATCCGTTTAAAATTAGTCTTGAACCCGCAAGAAGTACAGTTGTAGTATTAATTTGATAAGAAAGATAATAACGTCCCGTTACAGGGACTGTAAATAAATCATTCGCACTATTGACTGCAAAGCTATCAAGGCTTTGATTGTTTGAGAGTAGTATGTTAGTACCACTGAAACTGTTCCACCCACTGTATTATTTGCAAACATAGAATTTGTTGTAACGTTTATGCCGGTACTACCCGTGGGTCCGGTATTACTCATGGGTCCAGTACTACCAGTAGGACTAGTTAGTCTATAAGGAAGGATAATTGTACGTCATTATTTTGGGGATTTTCTCTATCTTTATTTTTAATTAAAATCACCTCATTTTTATGATAAAGGAGATACTTTTCATATATTCTATTAATAATATTTTTTATAGTAACGGCATGCTGTTTAAAATACATTCATTTTTAGTAAGTTACATTAAATTTGATTTTGTACAAAGATTTTAATCGAGAGATTAATAGTATTTTTTAGATAATTCTTTTAACATTTCGGAACATCTAACATTTAATAAATACTATAGAAGGGAGATGCAAATTTGAATCGATATGACAAATTACCAATGTCTAAGGAAGTTATGGATTCTAAAAATATTGGTCCTACATTTCCACCTCTTCCGTCTATTAATTTTCCAACCGGAGCGACAGGAGAAACAGGAGCAACCGGAGAAACAGGAGCGACAGGAGAAACCGGAGCAACCGGAGAAACAGGAGTAACAGGAGAAACAGGAGCAACCGGAGAAACAGGGGCAGCAGGAGAAACAGGAGAAACAGGAATAACAGGAGTAACCGGCCCAACAGGAGAAACAGGAATAACGGGAGAAACCGGAGCGACAGGAGAAACAGGAGCAACCGGAGAAACCGGAGTAACAGGAGAAACAGGAGAAACAGGAGTAACCGGCCCAACAGGAGAAACAGGAGAAACAGGAGCAACAGGAGAAACAGGAATAACGGGAGTAACAGGAGAAACAGGGGCAGCAGGAGAAACAGGCCCAACAGGAGCAACCGGAGAAACGGGAGAAACAGGAATAACAGGAATAACAGGAATAACAGGAGAAACCGGAGTAACCGGCCCAACAGGAGAAACAGGGGCAACAGGAATAACCGGCCCAACGGGAATACCGGGAATAATCCCAACAACAAACCTATTATATTTTACTTTTTCAGATGGGGAAAAACTTATATATACTAATGCAGATGGTATAGCACAATACGGTACAACACAAATCTTATCACCAAGTGAAGTTTCTTATATTAATCTATTTATAAATGGAATTCTTCAACCACAACCTTTTTATGAAGTTACAGCTGGTCAGTTAACTTTATTAGATGCTGAACCACCCTCACAAGGATCTTCAATTATCCTACAATTTATTATTATCAATTAAAAAGGACAGATTTCCTATAAAGAGAAATCTGCCCTTTTTGTTCTAAATTTGGTTAGTTAAAATTAAGTGACGATAAATTCAATTGTAATTGGAATTCCACCGTCTAATACATCTCCGCCAGGAATTGTAATAGCACCAGTAGGACCTGTGGTCACACTGGAGTTCACGCTAGGTTGAATTATGCCATTTACATAGAGGTTGTAATACGTAAAAGTCGGAAAGGCAGTTGCAGTAGTACCGGCATCGTTTAAACAAGCTGTTGCAGCAATTGCAAAAGCTGCACCTGTTCCTGTTCCAGCTCCTAGTGTAGATGTAAATCTTCTAGAAGCGATAAATGGTTGAATAATTGGCAATTAAATTTCACTCCTTTAATTATTTTTTGAACGAAGTATAGAATAACTTGTCCACTATATTGTATGAAAGTTTTTTATAATAGAAACGGCTTCATGATTATAGAAGGAACACAATATTAGTAAAGGTATCATTTTTAATTATTTGAAAGAATGATGTTGTTACTTGTGGAATATATGCTAATGATTTATTTATGTTTTAATTTTTAAATGAAAATGTGCTTTTGGACCTAATAGATAAACGTGGAAAAATAAAATAAACTCTTAAGTTTAGGTGTTTAATCTAAGCAGTCAATTATTAAAAACATATAATTAATATGTGAGTCATGAACATAATTAAATTACGTTTTCAAGTTTGATTATTATTCATGTTTCCTATTTTAGGAGAAACATATAACTCAACTACTTTTTACAATCGCATCTTTTATAGTTCTTAGAATAGGAAAACACTCAACTATAAGAAAAGTAAGGAGGAAATAAATGTCAAATAATAATTGTTTTGGTCATAATAACTGCAATCCGATTGTTTTTTCAGCAGATTGTTGTAAAAATCCACAGTCAGTTCCTATTACTAGGGAACAATTAAGTCAATTAATTACTTTACTAAACTCATTAGTATCAGCTATTTCAGCATTTTTTGCAAATCCAAGTAATGCAAACAGATTAGCGTTACTCGATTTATTTAATCAATTTTTAATTTTCTTAAATTCCTTATTACCTTCTCCAGAAGTTAATTTTTTGAAACAATTAACTCAAAGTATTATAGTTTTATTACAATCTCCAGCACCTAATTTAGGACAATTGTCAACATTATTGCAACAATTTTATAGCGCCCTTGCACAATTCTTCTTCGCTTTAGATCTTATCCCTATATCCTGCAACTCAAATGTTGATTCTGCAACTTTACAACTTCTTTTTAATTTATTAATTCAATTAATCAATGCTACTCCAGGGGCGACAGGTCCAACAGGTCCAACAGGTCCAACAGGAGCAACAGGAGGCGGAGCGACAGGAGCAACAGGAGCAACAGGAGCAACAGGAGCAACAGGAGCAACAGGAGCAACAGGAGCAACAGGAGCAACAGG